>JAYTTO010000300.1:0-2294 GCA_043744975.1 Betaproteobacteria bacterium
ACGCTCGCGGTGCCCACCACCCGCGACGAGGAATGGCGGTTCACCGATCTCGCGCCGCTGCTGCGGACCGGCTTCGCACCGGTGACGGCGACGCCGGCGCTGGGCGCCGAGGCCGTGGCGCCGTTCGAGGTGCCGGAAGCCGGGGCGCACCTGGTGTTCATCGACGGCCGGTTTTCCGCCGCACTGTCGAACGCTCCGGCCAGCGGCGGCGGCCTCGTGGCCGGATCGCTGGCGGCGGCGTTCGCTGCTCACGACGAACTGCTGAACGCGCACCTGACCCGGCTCGCCGACTTCCGCGACGATCCCTTCGCGGCGGTCAACACCGCTCATCTGCACGATGGCGCGTTCATCCTTGCCGATGTCGGACATGAGGCGACGCACCCGGTGCATGTGCTCCACGTCAGCACGATGCCCGAAGTCGCGTTCCATCCACGGCTCCTGATCGTCGCGCAGCGCGGCAGCGACCTCACCGTGGTCGAAGATCATGTGTCGCTGCACAGCGGCGCCAGTCTGTCCAACGCCGTGAGCGAGATCGCCGTGGCGCCGGGCGCGCGGGTGCGGCACGTCAAGCTTCAGCGCGCCAGCAAGGCGGCGTTCCATGTCGCGACGACCGCTGTCCGTCTCGAACGCGACGCCCGGTATCACATCGTCGGTGTGGCGCTCGGCGCTCGCCTGTCGCGCGAGAACCTGCGGATCGTCCAGGCCGGCACCGGCACCGACTGCCAGCTCGATGGCCTGGCGTTGATCGCCGGCCGTCAGGTGGCCGATACCCACAGCTTCGTCGACCATGCACTGCCCGACGGCACCAGCCGGCAACTGCACAAGTGCATCGCGAGCGGCGGTGCCCATGCCGTGTTCAATGGCCGGGTGATGGTTCGCGAAGGCGCCCAGCGCACGGACTCGGCGCAGCAATGCCGCAGCCTGCTGCTGTCCGACAAGGCCCACATCGATGCCAAGCCCCAGCTCGAAATCTTCGCCGATGACGTGAAGTGCTCGCACGGCGCGGCCATCGGTCAGCTCGAAGCCGACGAAGTGTTCTACCTGCGCAGCCGCGGGCTCGACGAAGCCGTCGCCCGCAATGTTCTGACGTACGCCTTTGCCGCCGAGATCGCGGGCCGCATTCCGGTCCGCTCAGTGGTCGAGCGTCTACGCGCCGAGGTCCTGCAGCAGACCGGCGCCCGGGAGATAGCATGAATGCCGTCACCGCTCCGCTGCGGGCGCCACAGTTCTCGCCGACCGCGAGCCCCATCGACGTCGAACGCATCCGTGCCGACTTTCCGATCTTGTCCAACGTGTTTCCGCACGGCAAGCCGCTGGTGTTTCTCGACAATGCCGCCAGCAGCCAGATGCCGCAGCAGGTGATCGACCGCCTGGCGCATTACCAGACGCACGAGCACGCCAACATCCATCGTGGTGTGCACACGCTTTCCGAACTTGCCACCAATGCCTACGAGACGGCGCGCGGGCAGGTGCGGCAGTTCCTGAACGCGCGCGAAGACCGCGAGATCATCTTCACCACCGGCACCACCGAGGCGATCAACCTGGTGATGCAGGGCTACGGTCGCGCCTTCATCAAGGCCGGCGACGAGATCGTCATCACGTGGATGGAGCATCACTCCAATATCGTGCCGTGGCAGATGCTGTGCGAGCAGACCGGTGCGGTGTTGCGCGTGGCGCCGATCGACGATCGCGGCGAGCTCATCGTCGAGGAGTACGAGCGGCTGTTCAACGACCGCACCCGATTCGCGGCCGTGACTCACGTCTCGAACGCGCTCGGCACGATCACTCCGGTGCGGGAGCTGATCGAGATCGCCCACCGTTTCGAGGTGCCGATCCTGGTCGACGGCGCCCAGGCCGTGCCGCATCTGGCGGTCGACGTGCAGGCGCTCGACTGCGACTTTTACTGCTTCTCCGGACACAAGCTGTGCGGACCCACCGGCAGCGGCGCGCTCTACGGCAAGGCCGCGCTGTTGGAGCGCATGCAGCCGTTCAAGGGCGGCGGCGACATGATCCTGTCGGTCACGTTCGAGAAGACCACCTACAACACCATCCCGCACAAGTTCGAGGCCGGCACGCCGCCGATCGCGGCCCAGATCGGGCTCGGCGCCGCGATCGACTACGTGAGCGCCATCGGCCTCGATCACATCGCGGAGCACGAGCACAACCTGCTCGCGTATGCCACCGAGCAGGTCGCGAAGATTCCGGGGGTGCGCATCATCGGGACCGCGCCGCACAAGGCCGCGGTGCTGTCGTTCTATGTCGGCGACGTGCATCCGCACGATGTCGGCACGCTG
>JAYTTO010000301.1:0-9210 GCA_043744975.1 Betaproteobacteria bacterium
CGAGCGGACCGCGGTAGCGGGCCCAGTTGCCGTTGGTGGAGTGATGATACTGGTGATGCCGCGACCACACGTACTGCGGCATACCGCAGGCGACCCCGAAGACGAAGCCGAACGCCCGGTTGAGCCGGCCGGTGCGGAACAGGCTGCCGTGGCCGCACTCGTGCATGAGCACGAACACGCGCAGCAGGAAGAGGCTCATCAGCAGCACGATGCCGGCCGTGAGCCAATACGACACGGCGGCACTCGCGGCGGCGCAATACCAGAGCGCGGCCAACGGCAACAGCGTGGTGGCCACCGATGCCATGCCCTTGCCGTTGTCCGGATTCACATGTCGGTCGATCAGCGTGCGCTTCACTTCCTTCAGGGCGGTGATCTTCGGCACGATGGGCGATGGCGCTGTGGGCAGCGGCGGTGAGGTCAACGGTGGAACAACCGGCAGACAAACACAGCCATTATGGTGTATACGCGTCGCCGCAGGGTGACTTATGAGCCGGTGGCGCCCGATTTTGGTGCCGGGGGGCGACATCGGCACGGCAATGGAGCGAAACTGCCGACCAGGCGTGCCGCCACACCCCGGGGTTGGCCGGGCCGGCGCGCGGCACGAAGTCTGCACCTGCCCACCCGGTCCATCAACGGAGTCCATCGTCATGATGAATCTCACGCTCACCGAACTCGAGCGCCTGACCATCTTCACCGCCGCCGAACTCGCGCGCCGCTACCACTCGCAAGGCATCCGCCTCTCGCATCCCGAAGCGGTCGCACTGCTCACCGACGAGGTGATGACTGCCGCCCGCCGCGGCTTGATCCACGAGGCGCTGGTCGATCTCGGCGGCAGCCTGATCACCACCGACGATGTCGAGCCGGGCGTGGCCTCGATGATCGCGTTCATCGCGATCGAGGTGTCGATGGCCGAGGGCACCAAGCTGGTGGTGCTGTTCGATCCGGTCAAGCCGGGCAATCTGGCGCAGTCGGCGACGCCGACACCGGGCGAGATCATCGTCGCCGACGCCGACGACATCGAGATCAATGCCGGCCGGCCGCGGGTGAGGCTCGAGGTGCTCAACACCGGCGACCGTGCCATCCAGGTGCGCTCGCACGCACACTTCTTCGAGACCAATCGGGCGCTGCGCTTTGACCGCAGCCAGGCCTTCGGCATGCGCCTCGACCGGCCCTCGGGCACCGGCATCCGCTTCGAGCCCGGCGTGCCCACCATCGTCGAACTGGTCGGCATTGGCGGCAGCGGTCAGGTGCACGGTTTCGCCGATCTGACCAACGGATCTATCCACGATCCCGCCGTGAAGGCGGCCGCGCTCGCCGAGGCCAAGCGCCTCGGCTACCTGGGGGTATGAGATGACAATCCCCCCAATCTCACTGCGTTCGATACCCCCCATGGGGAGGCCAGCCTCCTTGGGGCAGCCCGGCGGAGACTGACATGGCCCACATTTCGAGAGCCGCGTACGCCAATCTCTACGGCCCCACCAAGGGCGACATGGTGCGGCTCGCCGACACCTCACTGCTGGCGGAGGTAGAGCACGACTTCACCCATCACGGCGACGAGCTCACCACCGGCGCCGGCAAGGCGATGCGCGATGGCGAAGGCTTCGAGACCACCGGCACCTATGCCTCCGGCGCGCTCGACATGGTGGTGCAGAACGCCACCATCATCGACGCCGTGGTCGGCATCGTAAAGGCCGACATCGGCATCCGCGACGGCCGCATCGTCTGCATCGGCAAGGCCGGCAACCCACAGGTGATGAGCGGGGTCGATTTGCGGCTGCGCTGCGGCCCGAACACCACGGTGGTGCACGCCGACGGGCTGATCGTCACCGCCGGCGGCATCGAGGCGCACGCGCACTTCCTGTCGCCACAGCAGGCGTGGCATGCGCTGGCCGGCGGCACCACCACGATGATCGGCATGAGCCCCGGCCCTCATTTCGACGTGAGCTGCTCCGGGCAGAACATTCTCGGCCGGCTGATCCAGGGCGCGGACGAGTTCCCGCTCAACTTCGGCTTTCTCGGGCGGGGGTGCTCGGACCCCGGTGCGGCGGAAGAGACGGTCGCGGCCGGCGCGCTCGGCGTCAAGATCCACGAAGACTTCGGCGCCTCGCCGGCCGTGCTCAACGGCTCGCTCATCGCCGCCGACCGCAACGACTTCTCGGTCCACATCCACACCGACACGCTGAACGAGTTCGGCTTCTGCGAAGACACCATGGCGCGCATCGGCGACCGCACGGTACACATGTATTACACCGAGGGCTCCGGCGGCGGTCACGCGCCCGACGTGGTCAAGGTGAACGGCTACGCCAACGTGCTGCCCTCCTCCACCAACCCGACCAATCCGTTCACGTCCGCCGGCCTGAACGAGGGCGTGCCGATGACCATGCTGGCGCACATCCTCAACTTCGGCATCCCCGAGGACGTCGCCTTCGCGGAGTCGCGTGTGCGCCCGCAGACCATGGCGGCCGGGGACATCCTGCACGACATGGGCGCGATCTCGATCTTCGCCACCGACACCCAGGGCATGGGCCGGCTGGCCGAGAACCTCGCCAAGTGCTGGCAGCTCGCCTCGGTGATGAAAGACCGCACCGGCAGGCTGCCGGAGGAGACCACGGCGCGCGCCGACAACGAACGCATCAAGCGCTACGTCGCGAAGTACACGATCAACCCGGCCATCGCAGCCGGCATCGACGCGCACGTCGGCTCGATCGAGCCCGGCAAGATGGCGGACCTGGTGCTGTGGCCGCGCGCGTCGTTCGGCATCAAGCCGTTCCTGGTGATCAAGGGCGGCCTCGTCACCTGGTCGGCGATAGGCGACGGCAACGGCAGCATCATGCTGTCGGAGCCGATGATCCAGCGGCCGATGTGGGGCGCCATCGGCCGCGCGAAGAACGCGCTGTCGGCGGTGTTCGTGAGCAAGCTCGCGATGGAATCGGGCGCGAAGCAGCGGCTCGACACGCAGAAGCCCTGGGTGCCGATCAGCAGCGTGCGCGCACTGCGCAAGACCGACATGGTGCGCAATGCGGCGCTGCCGAAGATCACCGTGAATCCGCAGACCCACGACTGCTACGCCGACGGCAAGCACCTGTGGGTGGAGCCGGTGACCAGGGTGCCGCTGTCGCGGAAGTACATGCTGCGCTAGCGCGGCAACCCTCGGCTATCATCCCCCGCGCCACATCACGCGTCGGGGGAGGCAGCGCCGTGAAGTTCGAAGCCGCGGTTCTGAACGAGGTCGGCAGGCCGCTCGTCGTCGAGACGCTCGAGATGGCGGCGCTCGCGCCGGGCGACGTGCTGGTGCGAATACGCGCCAGCGGTCTGTGCCATACCGACCTCGAAGTGATGCAGGGGTCGCTCGCATATCCGCTGCCGATCGTGCTCGGACACGAGGGCGCGGGCATCGTCGAGGCGGTAGGCAGCGCCGTGACGCAAGTGGCGCCGGGCGATCACGTGATCTGCTCGTGGAATCCGCATTGCGGCCACTGCTTCTACTGCGAACGCGACCTGCCGATCCTGTGCGAGCCGTTCAGCCGACATCAGCCGCGCGGCCTGCTGCTCGACGGCACCACGCGCATGACGCGTGACGGCGCGACAGTGCACCACTACTCGGTGACCTCGACCCACGCGCAATACACGGTGGTGCCGGCGTCGGGCGCGATCCGCGTCTCGCCCGAGATCCCGTTCGACCGCGCGTGCATCATCGGCTGCGGCGTGATGACCGGCGTCGGCGCGGTGGTGCGCAAGGCGCGCGTGCCGGCCGGCGCGAGCGTGGCCGTGATCGGCTGTGGCGCGGTCGGGCTCAATGCGATTCAGGGCGCGCGGCTGGTGGGCGCGGGCAGGATCATCGCGATCGATGTCGGCACCGGGAAACTCGAGCGGGCGAAGCAGTTCGGCGCCACTGACGGCATCGACGCCGGGACCGATGACGTCGTCGATGCGGTGAAGGCGCTGACGCAGGGCCGCGGTGCGGACTACGTGTTCGAGGCCGCCGGCAACGCGAAGCTCTTCCGGGTGGCGGTCGAAGCCGTGCGCCCGGGCGGCGAGGTGGTGTGGCTCGGCAAGGTCAACGTGAACGACGAGGTGAGCTTCCGCTGGGGCTCGCTCATGGGCGAGCGGCGCATCGTGCGCTCCAGCTACGGCGACGCCCGTCCGCGGCGCGACTTCCCGTGGCTGGTCGACGAGTACCTCGCCGGCCGGCTGCTGCTCGACGAACTGATCACCCGCCGCATCCGGCTGGACGAGATCAACGACGGCTTCGCGTCGCTCGCTCGCGGTGAGGGGATCAGGACGGTGGTGATGTTCGACTGACCGCGCGCCGCCAACCGAGGACGACGCCGGTCACGCTGAACGCAAACCCCTCGTGCACAGGAGCACGATCACCACCGACCGCAGGAGCGGACGCACCGCGAGCGCCGGCACGTCGAGCGTGTGCAAGGCATCGAACCACCAGCGATACGCGCGCCGGCTCGGGTCGAGGAGATCGATGACCTCCCCTGTCGCAGCGTCGGTCTGGACCGAGGTGCCGTTGTCGAACCCGGTGCGGATCACCGGACGCAGCGGAAAACCGTCACGCTGCTAGTGCTGGTAGTAGGCATCCGGGCTGACGACGAGCCGAATCGAGATCGCCTCGGCCCTGGGCAGCAGCAGCGCCGTGGCGCGAGTCACCAGCCCGCCCATGGCAATCTCCGTGACCGGCGCAGCATCGGCACGGAGCAGGCGCGACACCCCGCCACGCACGCGGTAGTACGAGTCCCCCGCGATCCGCACGAATTCGATCTTGCGTGCATCCTCCGGCGGCAGCGATCGCAGCAGCGCGGCGGGTCGCAGATGGAACGTCCCCGGATCGAAGCTGCCGCCGGCATAGGCGTCGGCCTGCGCGCGTGTCAGTCCCGCCTCGGTGAACCAGCGCCCACACGGGGTTCACCCACAGGAAGCCGCGCAAGATCCAGGTCGTCAGGAACACCGCGACCGCGAGCCCGACGCTGTGATGCCAGCGATGCCACCGGTAGAACGGGCTCGCGAAGCCGCACCCGCGCCGGTGCAAGCGCAGCACGCCTGGCAGCCACCCGGTGAGCGCGCCGATCACCCCCGCCGCGGATATCCAGATCACCGTCTGCCGCCGCGCCGCCGGCAGGCGCCGCAGCACGGTCGGGTAGAGCCAGTGCGGCCCGGCGCCGATCCAGCCGACGATCCGTTCCGTCCGATTGGTGTCGCGCACGACCTCGCCGGTCTGCGCGGACACATAGAGCACTGTGCCGGCCTCGTCACCGAGAGCGACGCGATGAAAAGGCCGCCACGGATTCCACTGGTGATGAACGCTCCATTTGGCCCGGCTACTCCAGGTCGCCAGGGGATACACCGGACGCGCGTCGAGCATCGCCAGGCGCACCCGCCGCCCGGCGGCGGCCTCGACGCCGGCAGCGTTCATCGCCACCGTCATGCTCACGCAGCAGCCGGAGGACACCGCGAGCGGCGCCTCGGCGGCCAGCCGTTCTGCCGTGTCGAACTTTGGATACGGCACGAAGTGCAGCGCGATGCCGGAGGTGAACCACATCGCGAACAACAGGCACAGCGCCACGCCGAGCCAGCGATGCACCAGTACCAGCGTCCGCATCAGCGGCACCTTACGGGCCCGGCTTCAGAAGGCGGTAGTGATCGCAACCTCGTAGGTCCGCGGCATGCCGAGCGTCACCTGGTCTTGGTAGAACACATCGGCCCAGACGGCGTAGGCACGATTGGTCCGATTGCGCACGCGAAAGCTCACCCGGCTGTCGCGATCGGCCACGGCGGCGAACGCGTCGGCCGTCGCATATGCCTTCAGGAACACCGTGTTCGCGTGGTTCGCAGCGCGCTCACCCAGATACCGCATCGACGCGCCTATCGCCACCGGCAGCGACGTCGCGAACCGTTACGACGGGTACAGGTTGACGACATCGCGCGGCACGTTCGGCGGACGGTTGCCGTCGAATACGGTGGCGTCATCCGACGACTGCTGCCCGCCGTTGGTCACGCTATTCAACGTGGTCTGGGTCAGCATGTTCTTGCGGGTGATGTCGTAGTACGCGAACGTCCATTCTGCGCGCCGATCCAGGAACGAGTGCTTTGAGCCCGGTCTCCCACTGGAACGATTCGGCCAGATCGAAGTTCTGGCTCTTGGGCACCACAAAGATGTTGCCGTCGATCGGATCCTTGCCGGTGCTGACTTGCCAGGATGTCGGCCAGGCGGTCCTGGTCGAACGGGCGCTCGCTATTCCCCCTGTGGCATTAACGCGGGGCATCGGCCGACCGTCGGCGATCAACGAAGAGGCACTGATCGAGGATCGGAAAGCACTCAGGCCCATACCGAGGCTCGCGCATCCGGCCTGGCAGAACGACACATACAGCAGGTCGCGAGCGGACTCGTAGTCGACCCCCAGCCCACCGCGAGGTGTCAGTAGCCCATCGGAGTCTACGGTGGAGAGCGGGAAATTCGCGTCCGCCACCCCGGTACCCGGATCGATCCTGATCTGTTTAACGACAGCGCAACGCCAGCTATCACCCAGGAACAGACAATAGCGAGACGCACGGGTGGCGGCGTTGAATGTTCCTTTCTCACTCTATAGCTGGCCTGGGATTCGGTTTGCGCGGCGTCAGGAATTCGACCGAAGCGGCCCGCCGATCGCAGCTACCACTGCCGATGCCGCTTCGCTCCATCAGCGCACCGATGTTTCCATCGGAACCGGTTGGATCGAAGGGCCTCCACGACCCTTCATTTCTGTCGAACGCGAAACCCTATGCCGCCACGGCCTCGTCCAGCAATTTTTTAAACTGTTGCTCGTTCGGCGCCACGTCGAGCCGTTCTATGCTCGGATCCAATTGGCTCCACTTGGGCGCGCTTCGAGTCCACACGTGAATCTGCGGTTTGAAGATGTCCGGATCGTCGAGGCTTCCGGCCCAAAGCCCTTGCATGTCGGGCACGAGCTCCGCGAGGATAAAGAGATTCGATCCACAGTTGGTGCACAGTCCTCGGCTCACCAACCGCCCGCTTTCCGCATGCAGCGGCGCATACTTCGCCTCCCCACCCGTTATGTTGAGGCTAGTCTTCGGGACATACATGACGGGGCAATA
This sequence comes from Betaproteobacteria bacterium, assembly GCA_043744975.1. Classification (GTDB taxonomy): domain Bacteria; phylum Pseudomonadota; class Gammaproteobacteria; order Burkholderiales. The sequence continues at coordinate 7,102 of JAYTTO010000301.1, forward strand.
CGCGCTACCGCTTGCGCGCTGACAATCGCGGCAATGGCAATTCCACGAAAATAACGGTACGGCCGAACATTCGTAACGAATCGCGCCGCACGAGCAGCCGCCAGAAAAAGGCACTTTCATCGCAACCTCCCAGGTGTTTCCGTCCAAAAATGCCGCCATCGCCGATCGGCGGAACGCCGCTTAATTTGCCAAGGCACTTACCTCGAGGCCCTTGCGATGGACCTCCACTTCCACTAAATAAATACGCAATTCACGCACCAATGGCAACTGTATTCCTTCGGGCACGGGATCGTCCACCATCTTCCGTCAACGTCGGGAGTCTAGCAGACTGTCGTCATCGAAGCGTCAAGAGTGGACCCGTAACTGGTCGGGATGATCAGCCTGGTCTCGTGCGGGCGCTGCCGCTTCACACTCACGGGGGGCCGACCAAGTCCAGTCACTCGGCATCATTAATTGCGGGACGCGCGTATCATACCTACCTAACCCTCCCCAAATGAAGCAACACCTTCACCCCCCCGCCTTCGTCATGGATAAGTCAAACACTTACACGCCGCCCAAGATCTGGTCTCCCAGCAAAGAGAACGGTGGCTTCTTCGCCAACATCAATCGTCCGACGGCCGGACCGACCCATGAAAAAGAACTACCGGTGGGGCGCCATCCGCTACAGCTCTATTCGCTAGGCACGCCGAATGGCGTCAAGGTCACGGTGATGTTGGAAGAACTCTTGGCCGCAGGACACAGTGGCGCAGAGTACGACGCTTGGCTGATCCGGATCAACGATGGCGACCAGTTCGGCAGCGGCTTCGTCGCGATCAATCCGAACTCCAAGATCCCGGCGCTGCTGGACCGCAGTACAACGACGCCAATTCGGGTGTTTGAGTCCGGTGCAATCCTGCTCTATCTGGCCGAAAAGTTCGGTGCTTTTCTTCCCACGGATAGCGCCAAGCGCGCCGAATGCCTGTCATGGCTATTCTGGCAGATGGGCAGTGCCCCGTTTCTCGGTGGCGGCTTCGGCCATTTCTATGCGTACGCACCGACCAAGATCGAATACGCGATCGATCGCTATGCGATGGAGGTCAAACGTCAGCTTGACGTGCTTGATCAGCGCCTCGCGGAGAGCCAATATCTGGCGGGAGACGAGTACACCATCGCTGACATGGCGGTCTGGTCCTGGTACGGCGCGTTAGTAAAGGGGCAACTGTACGAGGCCGGCGAATTCCTGCAAGTGCAGTCCTACACTCACGTGTTACGTTGGACCAACCACATCGCACAACGTCAAGCCGCGAAACGCGGCCGCATGGTCAATCGCACCATGGGTGATCCGTCCAGCCAACTGCACGAACGCCACGATGCGTGCGACTTTGACACCAAGACTCAAGACAAGATGGGCGCACAAATCTAAGATCCGTCTCTCCTTCTTCCCGCCGGGTTCAATCATGATCACCCTTTACGACTGTGCCACCGCCCCAAACCCGCGCCGCGCGCGCATTCTGCTCGCTGAAAAGGGGATTGCCCACGAGACGATTCAGGTGGACCTGAAAAATGGCGAGCAGTTTGGTGATGCCTATCGAGAGATCAATCCGCTATGCACAGTGCCGGCGCTGCGAACAGAGGAAGGGGATGTACTGACGGACAACGCAGCGATTACCGCCTATTTGGAAGCGTGCTACCCGGAACCACCGCTGCTGGGCACCACGCCGGTCGAAAAGGCGGAGATTGCGAGTTGGAACTGGCGGGTCGAGTTCGAAGGACTGCTGGCCATCGCCGAATCGCTGCGCAATAGTGCGCCGGCAATGGCAGACCGGGCATTGGCCGGGCCGGTGAACTACCCACAAATTCCTGAACTGTCTCAACGTGGATTGGCAAGGTCGCAGCAGTTCTTCATCACGCTGAATGACCGACTCACTAACCGCCACTATGTCGCCGGCGACAAGTTCAGCATTGCCGATATCACCGCCGTAGTGGCCGTCGACTTTGCTCGTATCGTGAAGGTCAAGCCTGGCGAGCAACATCCTCATTTGCAGCGCTGGCGGACTCAGATGGCACAACGGCCATCGATGTCCCTCTAGGCGAAACGTTACCAGGGCAGAGCATCCTACGACGACCTGC
>JAYTTO010000302.1:0-3235 GCA_043744975.1 Betaproteobacteria bacterium
GGCGACAGGCGCGCCAGCGGCGTGCGCACAACCTGCTCGAATTCGCGCGCGTAGGCCGAGAACGGGTGGCCGCTCAGGTAGAAGCCCAATGCGGCGCGCTCGTGCTGGAGCTTCTCGGCGGGATCCCAGGGGGCCTTCTCGATCGCGGCCGGCAGATCGGCCGAGGGCGCTTGCGGCCCGCCGAACAGGCTGCTCTGGTTGGCATTGCGCGTGGCCTGTTCGGCCGCGGTCATCGCGATACCCACCGATGCCATCAGGCGCGCCCGGTTGCCGTCGATGCAGTCGAACGCCCCGGCCTTGATGAGCGACTCGATCACCCGGCGGTTCACCAGGCGCGCGTCGATCCGGGCACAGAAATCGAACAGGTCCCGGAACCGACCGTCCTGCCCGCGCGCCGCGAGGATGCTCGCGATCGCGGCTTCGCCGGTGCCCTTGATGGCGCCGAGCCCGTAGCGGATGCTGGTCTCGTCGACCGGCACGAAGCGGTAGTCGCCCGAATTGATGTCGGGCGGCAGCATCTTCAGCCGGTTGTCCTTGGCGTCGTCGTAGAACTGCTGCACCTTGTCGGTATCGCCCATGAGCGCCGAGAGGTTGGCGGCCATGAACGCGGCGGGATGGTGCGCCTTGAAGTACGCCGTGTGATACGCGACCAGCGCATAGGCGGCGGCGTGCGACTTGTTGAAGCCGTACCCGGCGAACTTCTCCATGTAGTCGAAGATCTCGTTCGCCTTGGGCGCCTCGATGCCGCGCCCGGCGGCGCCGGCGACGAAGATCGCGCGCTGCTGCGCCATCTCCTCCACCTTCTTCTTGCCCATCGCCCGGCGCAGCAGATCGGCGCCGCCGAGCGAGTACCCGGCGCAGATCTGGGCGGCCTGCATCACCTGCTCCTGGTAGACCATGATCCCGTAGGTCGGCTCGAGCACCGGCACCAGCAGCGGATGCAGGTAGTCGAAGCGCTTGCCCTGCTTGCGCTCGATGAAGTCCGGAATCAGCTCCATCGGGCCCGGGCGGTACAGCGCCACCAGCGCGATGATGTCCTCGAAGCGGTCGGGGCGCGCACGCGTCAACAGCTCGCGCATGCCGCGCGATTCGAACTGGAACACGGCGGTGGTGTTGCCGGTGGCGAAGATCCGGTAGGCCTCGCGATCGTCGAGCGGCAGGGTCTCCAACTGCAGCGTGGACGACGGATCGAGCCGCCGGATGAAGCGCAGCGTCCAGTCGAGGATCGTGAGCGTGGTGAGGCCGAGGAAGTCGAACTTCACCAGGCCGATCGCCTCGACGTCGTCCTTGTCGAACTGCGAAACCGGGCTGTCGGACCCCGGTGCGATGTAGAGCGGGCAGAAGTCGCTGAGCTTGCCCGGAGCGATCAGGACCCCGCCCGCGTGCATGCCGACATTGCGCGTCACGCCCTCGAGCTGCGCTGCCAGCGCCAGCAGGTTGCGGGTGTCCTCGTCCTTTTCCTCGAGCTCGCGCAGGCGCGGCTCCATCTCGCGCGCCAGCGCCAGCGTGACGAGCTTGCCGGGCTGGAACGGGATCAGTTTCGCCAGTTCGTCGGTCCGGCCGTAGCTCCACTCCATCACCCGGCCGACGTCGCGCACCACGGCCTTGGCCGCCATCGTGCCGAAGGTGACGATCTGCGACACCGAATCGGCGCCGTACCGGTCGCGCACGTAGTCGATGACGCGGTCGCGCCCCTCCTGGCAGAAGTCGACGTCGAAGTCGGGCATCGACACCCGTTCCGGATTGAGAAAGCGCTCGAACAGCAGGTCGTAGCGCAGCGGATCGAGATCGGTGATGCCCAATGCGTAAGCCACGAGCGACCCGGCGCCCGAACCGCGACCCGGCCCCACCGGCACGCCGTTGGTCTTGGCCCAGTTGATGAAGTCGGCGACGATCAGGAAGTACCCCGGGAAGCCCATCTGCACGATGGTCCGGATCTCGAACTCAAGCCGCTCGACGTAGACCGGGCGGCGTTCGTCGCGCACCGCTGCGTCGGCAAACAGCGTGACCAACCGCAACTCGAGACCGGCGAGCGCCTGCTCGCGCAGATAGTCGTCGAGCCCCTGGCCGGCGGGCGTTGGAAACAGCGGCAGGCGGCTCTTGCCGAGCTCGAGCGCAAGGTTGCAGCGCTGCGCGATCTCGACCGAGTTGCGCAGCGCCGCCGGCAGATCCGCGAACAACGCGGTCATCTCCGCCCGCGACTTGAAGTATTGCTCCTCGGTAAAGCGGCGCGGCCGGCGCTGGTCGGCCAGCACATGGCCCTCGGCGATGCAGACGCGCGCCTCGTGCGCGATGAACTGCTCCCGCCGCAGGAACTGGACCGGATGGGTCGCCACCGGGGGCAGCCGCAGCGCCGAGGCGATCCGCAGCAGGCCCGGCTCGCACGCGGTGGTGTCCGCCGCCCCGGCCCGCTGCAGTTCGATGTAGAACCGTGCGGGGAACAGCGCCGACCACTCCCGGGCGAGGCGCAGGGCGCGGTCTTCGTGCCCGGTGAGGAGCGCATTGGCGATCTCGCCGCCGGCGCCGCCGGAGAGCGCGATCAGGCCATCGGTACCGTCTGCGTCGAACCAGGAGCGGCGGACCTCGGCCCGTCCGCGGTACTGGTTCTCCCGATAGGCGCGCGTGAGCCAGCGGCACAGGCGCAGATAGCCGCCGTGGTCCTGCACGAGCAGCAGGACGCGACCGGGTTTCTCGCGATCGTCGTCGTTGGACAACCACAGGTCGCAGCCAGTGACCGGCTTGATGCCGGCGGTGCGCGCGGCGCAGTAGAACTTGACCAGGCCGAACAGGTTGCCGAGGTCGGTCAACGCGACCGCCGGCATGCCATCCTCGCGCGCCACCGCCACCGCGTCGTCGAGTCGAACGATGCCGTCGACGACGGAATACTCGCTGTGCAGCCGGAGATGAACGAAATCGGGGGAGGACATGGGCGCGAACGACGGTTGCGGGATTCTAACCTCCGGGCCGGTACCATCCACCGGCTTCGACGGCGCGCTTCTTGCAAATAGCGGGGATGGCATCGCACCCGGCGTTGAATCGGCTCAACATGGCGTCGTCTATCCTGTCGTTGCCAATGCAGGCGCTCATCATGACCCGCGTTCCCATCCTCTTTCTGCTGGCTGTGCTCGCTGCGATACTCGCCGGCGCCGGTGTCGCTTCCGCACAGGCCGTCTACAAATACGTGATGCCGGACGGACGGGTGATCTATTCCGACCAGCCGATCAAGGGCGCGAAC
>JAYTTO010000303.1:0-5939 GCA_043744975.1 Betaproteobacteria bacterium
TTGCACCCCGGTCGCCCAGGTCGCCCCTACCTCCTCCACCGCACACGCTTCACCCTCCGCGTGCCCACACCTATCAGCTGTTCAAAATGTTAAAGAGCGATCGCCGCGCCGGCGGCCTACAGACGCCGAGGCGCATCCGATTCATGTCGATTCGTGATGATTCGGAAGTGGTTGCGGGGGCAGGATTTGAACCTACGACCTTCGGGTTATGAGCCCGACGAGCTACCAGACTGCTCCACCCCGCGCCCGAACAACAAATCAATCAACAAGCGAAAGATTATATCCGTCCGGGCACTGTGCCGTCAATCTTTTGACACAACACATGCTTCGGGACCGGCCTGCGCCACGCTTGGGCGGGGGTGTTTCAGCCTGCGCGCAGCCACTCCAGCAGCGGCTGCCACTGGGCGATCTCGCGCCCCGCGAGGTAATCGGGAAGGTCAAACACCCCGCTACCGTTGAACGCAGCGTTCGCATACAACTGGGTATCACGCAAGTACGTGATTACCGGCAGGTTGAACTGCTGCAGGAATACCTCGAGCGTCGCGGCAGCCTTGGTGCGGGAATCGACCCGCATCCCGACGATGCCGATCGCGGATTCGTGGCGCTTCAGCGGCCTCTCGGCCAGCAGCGCCTGCAGGAAGTCGCTGGTGGCGGCCATGTCGTAGAGGGACGGCTGCACCGGAACCACGATCTTCTGGGCCAGGCGCAGGGCGTGCGACAGATTCTTCCCGTGCAGCGCCGCCGGCGAGTCCATCACGAGCCAGCCCTTGCCCCGGCTTCCCGGCGGGCTGTCGGCGTCGGCATCGACACGGGAGACCGGCGCGGCGGCAGGCGACCGGATGTCGAGCCAGGCCAGGGCGGATTTCTGCCGGTCCAGGTCCCAGAGTGTCACGGCGTCGCCGGCGACGCTCAGCGCAGCAGCAATATTCGTGGCCAGCGTCGTCTTGCCGGCACCGCCCTTGGCATTCGCCACCAGAACCGATCGCATCGCCTCGCCCCCTCCCCCGTTCCAGGAATCAAGAACTGCACCCTACTGTGCTGCCAGCCTCGAGGACTTTGCCAGACCCCCCAGCCTGCCTGCGGCCGGCCCCCCCCAATGGGGGGCGCTCGCTTGGGGCGGCCCGGCGCTCGCCTAGCCCGCCGAATCCAGAGTCTCCGCCGGTTCTTCATCCTCCTGAGGCGCCGTGACCGGCGGCTCGTCCTGCTGTGGTGCCGTGCTCTGTTCGACCAGCGTCCCAAGTTCCTCCAGCGGCGGCAACTCCGCCAGGGTCCTCAATCCAAGGTCATCGAGGAAGGTGCGGGTCGTGGCGTAGAGCGCCGGGCGCCCCGGGACTTCCCGCTGTCCGACCGACTCGACCCATCCCCGGGCCTCCAGCGCCTTCAGGATCGGCGTCGCCACCGAAACCCCCCGGATATCCTCGATGTCGCCCCGGGTCACCGGCTGACGGTAGGCGATGATCGCCAGCGTCTCAAGTACCGCGCGGGAATACCTGGGCGGTCGCTGCGGGTTGAGGCCCTCGACGATGGTCTGAAACGCCGGCCGTGTCTGGAACCGCCAGCCGGATGCCACAACAACCAGTTCCACGCCGCGCCCGTCCCAGTCCGCCCGCAACTGCTCGAGCAGCGTGCGGACGGTTTCGGCGTCGAGTTCGTCGTCGAACAGCCGCCGCAGCATCGGGATCTGCAGCGGCTCGTCGCTGGCGAGCAGGGCCGTCTCGAGGACAACCTTGGCGTGGTTCACGTCAATCGGGGGTGAGTCCATGATTCAACCTGACATAAATGGTTGCAGCCGCGACCTGCTGCACGATGATGACCAGCCGCTCCCGGGCAAGCTCCAGGATGGCGAGAAAGGTGACCACGACCTCGGGCACGCCCTGGTCGCGATTGAACAACTGGCTGAACTCGGCTACCGGCAGATCGCGGAGCCGTCGCAGGACCCGCGACATATGCTCCCGGACCGAGAGCTGTTCGCGGGTGACCCGGTGGTGCCGGTCGGCGCGGGCACGCGAAATCAGCAGCAGCCAGGCCACCCGCAGATCCTCGGGATCGACGTCGGGAAGGCGGGGAATCCCGATGATGGTGGCCAGCACCCTCGCCGCGACGAATTCCCGGCCCAGCACCGGCAGGGCGTTCACCCGCTGGGCGGCGATCTTCATGCGCTCGTACTCGAGCAGCCGCTGAATCAGGCGCGCGCGCGGGTCGTCGACCTCGTCCTCCCCGGCGGCCGGCGGCCGGGGCAGGAGCATGCGCGACTTGATCTCGATCAGCAGCGCTGCCATGAGGAGGTATTCCGCAGCCAGTTCCAGCTGCTGGAACCGCATCACGTCGACATACGCCATGTACTGGCGGGTGATCTCGGCCATCGGGATGTCGAGGACTTCGAGATTGTGCCTGCGGATCAGATAGAGCAGCAGGTCGAGCGGCCCTTCGAAGGTCTCGAGGAAGACCTCCAGGGCCTCGGGCGGTATGTAGAGGTCTTTGGGCAACTCGAGAAACGGCTGCCCCAATACCTTTACGACAGACGGCTGCGCCGCCTGGGTTGCGCCGGCTGCACCTTCGATGACGACCAGATCGACCAAGAGCGGGTACGGGAGAGTGGGCGGGATGTTCCGGAGGGGGCAGGACGCGATGCGCCCCGCCTCCGGCCAGTCCCGGATTATCCGTCAAAACCCGGGTCAGGCGCCGCCGTTCCGCCGGAACCGGGCCGCCGTCTGCCTTCAGGCCGCCTCGGCCGACCTCAGCGCGTGGGAGAACTCGAAGCGACCGTTGGCGCAGTCGACCCTGACGGTGTCTTTCGGACCGAAGCTCCCTTCCAGGATCCGCTTGGCGAGCGGATTCTCGATGCTCTGCTGGATCGCCCGCTTGAGCGGCCTCGCGCCGTATATCGGATCGAATCCGGCCTTCGCCAGCTCGACCAGCGCCGCTTCGGTCACTTCCAGCCCGATCTCCATCTTCGCGAGGCGCTGCCCCAGGGCACCCAACTGGATCCGGGCAATCGACTTGATGTGCTTCTCGTCGAGCGCATGGAACACTACCACCTCGTCGATCCGGTTGATGAATTCCGGTCGGAAGTACGACTTGACCTCGCCCATCACGGCCAGCTTGATCACCTGGTAGTCGTTGCCGGACATCTGCTGAATCATCTGTGAACCCAGGTTCGATGTCATCACGATCACCGTGTTCTTGAAGTTGACGGTGCGGCCCTGCCCGTCGGTCATGCGGCCGTCGTCGAGTACCTGGAGCAGGACGTTGAACACGTCCGGATGCGCCTTCTCGACCTCGTCGAGCAGGATCACGGAATACGGCTTGCGGCGCACGGCCTCGGTCAGGTAGCCGCCCTCCTCGTACCCGACGTAACCGGGCGGGGCACCGATCAGCCGGGCAACCGAGTGCTTCTCCATGAACTCGCTCATGTCGATCCGGATCAGGTGATCCTCGGCGTCGAACAGGAAGGCAGCGAGCGCCTTGCACAGTTCGGTCTTGCCGACGCCCGTCGGCCCCAGGAACAGGAAGCTGCCGTAAGGCTTGTCCGGGTCGGACAGCCCGGCACGGGAACGCCGGATCGCGTCGGACACCAGCCGCACCGCCTCATCCTGGCCGATCACCCGTTCGTGCAGGCGCTGTTCCATCCGGACCAACTTGTCGCGCTCGCCTTGCATCATCCGCGCCACGGGAATGCCGGTGGCGCGGGACACCACTTCGGCGATCTCCTCCGCACCCACCTGGGTACGCAACAGCCGCGGCTTGTGGCTTGCGGCATTTTGGTCGTCCTGCGTCTTGAGCTGGGCCTCGAGCTGTGGCAGCTTGCCGTACTGGAGCTCGGACATGCGCTGCCAGTCGCCCTTGCGGCGCAGTTCGTCCATCTGCACCTTGAGCTGCTCGATCTCTTCCTTGATGTGCTGCGCGCCGTGCACGTGAGCCTTCTCCGACTTCCACACCTCCTCGAGGTCGGCGAACTCCTTCTCCAGCCGCCCGATCTCGTCCTCGATGATGCGCATGCGCTTGCGCGACGCCTCGTCGGTCTCCTTGCGCACGGCCTCGCGCTCGATCTTCAACTGGATGATGCGGCGCTCCATGCGGTCCATCGACTCCGGCTTCGAATCGATCTCCATCTTGATGCGGGCGGCAGCCTCGTCGATCAGGTCGATCGCCTTGTCCGGCAGGAACCGCGACGTGATGTAGCGATGCGACAACTCGGCGGCGGCCACGATCGCGAGGTCGGTGATCTCGACGCCATGGTGGACTTCATATTTCTCCTGCAACCCGCGCAGGATCGCAATGGTGTTCTCGACCGACGGCTCGTCGACCTGGATCTGCTGGAACCGGCGCTCGAGCGCGGCATCCTTCTCGACGTACTTGCGGTACTCGTCCAGGGTGGTGGCGCCGATGCAGTGCAGCTCGCCGCGCGCCAGGGCGGGCTTCAACATGTTGCCCGCGTCGATCGCGCCCTCGGCCTTGCCGGCACCGACCATCGTGTGGATCTCGTCGATGAAGATGATCAGCCGGCCCTCGTCCTGGGCGATTTCCTTCAGCACGTTCTTCAGGCGCTCCTCGAACTCGCCGCGGAACTTCGCGCCGGCCAACAGCGAGGCCATGTCGAGCACCAGCACCCGCTTGTTCTTGAGCGAGTCGGGCACTTCGCCGTTGACGATGCGCTGCGCGAGGCCCTCGACGATTGCCGTCTTGCCCACCCCCGGCTCGCCGATCAGCACCGGATTGTTCTTGGTGCGGCGCTGGAGGATCTGGATGCAGCGCCGGATCTCGTCGTCGCGGCCGATGACCGGGTCGAGCTTGCCGGCCTTGGCCCGCTCGGTGAGGTCGAGGGTGTACTTCTTGAGCGCCTCGCGCTGGCCTTCGGACTCGGCGTCGTTGACCGAGTCGCCGCCGCGGACCGCCCGGATCGCCTGTTCGATCGCCGTCTTGACGCCCCCGTGCTCCCGCAGCAGGCGCCCCGTCTCGGTCTTGCCGTCGGCGATGGACAGGAGAAACAGCTCGGAGGCGATGAACTGGTCGCCGCGCTTCTGGGCTTCCTTGTCGGTCAGGTTGAGCAGGTTGCCCAGTTCGCGCGACACACTGATCTCGCCGCCCCTGCCTTCGACGGCGGGCATGCGCTCGATCGACTCCCGCAGGGCGCTGGTCAGCGCCGGCATATTCACGCCGGCACGCTGCAGGAGCGAGGATGCGCTCGCGTCTTCCTGTTGCAGCAGCGCCAGCAGCAGGTGCTGCGCCTCGATGTAACCGGCGTCGCGTCCGACCGCGAGACTCTGCGCGTCGGCCAGCGCCTGCTGGAACTTGGTGGTCAGCTTGTCGAACCGCATGGTGTCTTCCCCCTGCCCGTGAGCATTCCCGATGTCCGGCACATGGGGCTGTTGGCACGCTGTTTCAACCGCCCCGTGCGTTGCGTGGTCATTCAAAAGGTGGCAGAGTCGATCGACCTCCCATCGATGGAAAATCTCGTGCGCATCGCCCTGCTCTGCCTCCTCACCGCCGTCTCTTCCACTGCTGCTGCCGACGAACTGACCGACCGCAGCAACCAGGCTCGGGCCATCGCCGGCCAGCTTGTGTCGCAGCTTGGCGCGGCGCTCAAAGCCGAACTCTCCGCCGGCGGCCCGGTAAGCGCCATCGGCGTATGCAAACAGACCGCGCCTGAGCTCGCCGGCAAGCTCTCCCGCGACAACGGCATGCGCGTCGCCCGCGTGAGCCTCCGGGTCCGCAATCCGCTCCTCGGCCAGCCCGACGCCTGGGAACAGGACGCCCTGGCCGGCTTCGACCGCGCCGCCGCGGCCGGCGACAAGTCCGCGACGATCGAGAAAGCCGAGATCGTGAACGAACCGCAGGGCCGCTACTTGCGCTACATCAAGGCAATCCCCGTGCAGCCGCTCTGCCTCTCGTGCCATGGCGCCCCGGAGGCGCTGTCCGCCGAGGTCCGCGAACGCCTG
>JAYTTO010000304.1:0-4966 GCA_043744975.1 Betaproteobacteria bacterium
AAGACGTCGGCGGCGCGGTGGACTATTATCAGTGGGCGGCGGTGCTGCGGTCGGTGTCGGCGTTCGAGTCGTATCGCAAGGTGTATCGCTCGGTGGTGACCCCGCTGCGCGTGGCCGAGCTGCTGATCCTGCGCGCCGACATGCCGCGCAGCCTGCACGCCTGCACGCGGGAAGCCTACGAGATCCTGCAGCACATTTCGCCTTCGAAATCGAACGAGGTGCTGCGGCTGGCCGGCCAGATCCACGCCGGCCTGCAGTTCGGACGCATCGATACCATCTTCGCCGCGGGCGTGCACGAGTACCTGACCGATTTCCTCGCCAGCATCGGGGAGCTCGGTGCAGAGATCAACAAGGCGTTCTTCGCCATGGGGGACCAAGCGCTGGCGGCATAGCGCGGGGCGGCGCATCGATGGGCGGCGCGAGGCCGGAGGCCGGGCGCGAAGTTCGCGCAGCACAGCGAAAGGCAGGTATTTGTCATGACGTATTGCGTAGCCATCATGCTCGACTCGGGAATGCTGTTCGCGTCGGACTCCCGCACCAACGCCGGTGTCGACCACATCGCCACCTTCAGCAAGATGAAGGTGTTCGAGAAGAAGGACGACCGGGTCCTGGTGCTGCTGTCTTCGGGCAACCTGGCGATAACCCAGGGTGTCATCAACATCCTCGACCGGCAGCGTCACGCCGAACCCGGCAAGGACACGATCTGGACCGCCGAGAGCATGTACGACGTGGCCACCATGGTGGGCGACGCGTTGCGGGAGATGCAGCGCCGCGACGGGCCCTACCTGATGCAGGGCAATGTCGACTTCAACGCCACCCTGCTGCTCGGCGGCCAGATCGGCAACGAGCCGCCGCGCCTGTTCAACATCTATGCGCAGGGCAACTTCATCGAAGCCACCGCCGACAATCTCTATTTCCAGGTCGGCGAGAGCAAATACGGCAAGCCGGTGCTGGACCGGGTGGTGGCAGGCCAGACGCCGGTCGCGGAAGCCGCCAAATGCGTGCTGATCTCGTTCGACTCCACCATCCGCTCCAACATCTCGGTCGGTCTGCCGATCGAGATGCTCTGGTATCCGCGGGACGCCCTGCGGGTCGGGATGCACAAGCGCATCGTCGACGGCGATCCATACTTCAGCATGCTGCGGCAGGGATGGGGCGGCGGCCTGCGCCGCGTCTTCGGCGAACTGCCGAACCCCGATTGGTTGTCGTGATCGGCCCTGCGGCGGTAGCAGCAAGGCCACCGCAAGGCGACACCGTCCCGATTCACGCCATCAGCAACCCAGGCATCCCGCACCGATGACGATCCGTGTCGCGCTTTATCACGAAACCCGCTACCGCTTCGATCGGCTGGTGCACCTGAGTCCGCACGAGATCCGGCTGCGCCCGGCGGCCCATTGCCGTACGCCGATCGAGAGCTACTCGCTGCGCGTGTCGCCGGAGCGGCATTTCATGAACTGGCAGCAGGACCCGTACGGCAACTTCGTTGCCCGCGCGGTGTTTCCCGAGCCGGCCCGCGAACTTAAGGTGATCGTCGATCTGGTCGCGGACATGACCGTGATCAATCCGTTCGACTTCTTCCTCGATCAGAGCGCCGAGCGGTTTCCCTTCGCCTACGCCGATGCGACCCGGCGCGAGCTGGCGCCATTCCTCGAGGTCGAAGCGCCGACCCCGGCGTTCACCGCGTTCCTGGAGCAGTTCCGACGCGAACACCTGCGGGTGCCGCTCGGCACGGCCGACATGCTGGTCGCGCTGAATCAGGCGGTGCAACGCAATACGCGTTACATCGTGCGCATGGAGCCGGGCGTGCAGACGCCGGAGCAGACTCTGGCATTGGCGAGCGGCTCGTGCCGCGATTCCGGCTGGCTGCTGGTGCAGTTGCTGCGCCACCTCGGGCTGGCGGCGCGTTTCGTCTCCGGCTATCTGATCCAGCTCGCCCCCGATGTGAAGGCGCTCGACGGCCCGGCCGGGCCGGAGCGCGACTTCACCGACCTGCATGCCTGGGCCGAGGTGTTCCTGCCCGGTGCCGGCTGGGTCGGACTCGACGCCACGTCGGGTCTGATGGCAGGCGAAGGTCATATTCCGCTCGCTGCCACCGCCTTGCCATCGAGCGCGGCGCCGGTGACCGGATTTACCGACGTCTGCGAGGTGAGTTTCGGTTTCGAGATGTCGGTGACCCGGGTGCACGAGGACCCGCGGGTCACGCGTCCGTTCACCGAGACCCAATGGACCGCGATCGACACGTTGGGACAGAAGGTCGAGCAGCAACTGGCCACCTGGGATGTGCGCCTCACCATGGGCGGCGAGCCGACCTTCGTGTCGGTCGACAACATCGAGGGTCGCGAATGGAACTTCGACGCCCACGGTGAGCAGAAGCGCCGACTCGCGGGCGAGCTGCTGCTGCGCATGCGCGACCGCTTCGCGACCGGCGCGATGCTGTATCACGGGCAGGGCAAGTGGTACCCGGGCGAGCCGCTGCCGCGCTGGGCGCTGGGCTGCTTCTGGCGCACCGACGGCGTGCCGTTGTGGAAGCACGCCGCACTGCTGGCCGGCAATGCCACCGGCGAGGCAACGCACGAGGATGCGCGTCGCATGGCCGACACGCTGGCGGCGCTGCTCGGCCTGCATCGCGACTACGTGATCCCGGCGTTCGAAGACATCTGGATTGCCGTGAAGGACGAACAGCGGCTGCCGGTCAATACCGATCCGCTGCAACACGACCTGGACGATCCGGCTGCGCGCTCCGCGCTTGCGCACCTGCTGGATGGCGCGCTCGGCGATCCCGCCGGCTACGTGCTGCCGTTAAAGGCCCGGCCCCCGGTCGAGGGCGAGCCAGCCGCCCGGGTGGGGTGGAGAAGTTCGCGCTGGCCGGTCAGGCGCGAGCATCTTTACCTGGTGGGTGGGGATTCGGCCATGGGCTATCGGCTGCCGCTGGCGTCGCTGCCGGCGGTCCTCCCCGAAGACGTGGAGCCGCTGATCGAGACCGATCCGTTCGCGCCGCGATCGCTGCTGCCCGCGGCGCCCGAGCAACTGGCCGAGGAGCCGGAACCGCCACGGCCGGCGCAGCCGGCGCCCGGCAAGTCGGCGCGTGAAGTGATCCGCACCGCGCTCTGTACCCAGGCGCGCGACGGCATCGTGCACGTATTCCTGCCGCCGGTGTCGGTCCTCGACGACTATGTCGACCTCGTGACCCGGACCGAGGAAGCCGCGGCCCGCTGTCGCGTCCCGGTGCGCATCGAGGGCTACGCGCCGCCGTTCGACCCGCGGTTGCAGCGCTTCTTCATCACCCCGGACCCGGGCGTGATCGTGGTCAACATCCACCCTGCCACCAACTGGCGCGATCTGGTCGACAACACCCGGTGCCTGTACGAGGAGGCCCGTCTCGCCCGCCTGTCGACGGAAAAATTCATGCTCGACGGGCGCCACACCGGCACCGGCGGCGGCAATCACGTGACCGTCGGCGCCGCTGCTCCGGTCGACAGTCCGCTGCTGCGCCGCCCCGATCTGCTGCGCAGCCTGATCGCCTACTGGCAGAATCATCCGGCGTTGTCATACCTGTTCTCGGGCATGTTCATCGGCCCGACCAGTCAGGCACCGCGCGTCGACGAGGCCCGCAACGACAGCCTCTACGAGATCGAGATCGCCTTCCAGGAGATGGGTCGGCTGGCGAGGGCCGGCGAGGAGGTGCCGCAGCCATGGCTGGTGGACCGGCTGCTGCGCAATCTGCTGGTGGACGTGACCGGCAACACCCATCGTGCCGAGTTCTCGATCGACAAGCTCTATTCCCCCGACGGCGCGACCGGACGCCTGGGGTTGCTCGAGTTCCGCGCCTTCGAGATGCCGCCGCACTGGCAGATGAGCGCGTTGCAGATGCTGCTGCTGCGGGCGCTGATCGCGCGTTTCTGGAAGACGCCGTACGAAGGCCGTCTGGTCGACTGGGGCACCACCCTGCACGATCGTTTCATGCTGCCGCACTTCGTCGCCCAGGACCTGAACGACGTCATCTACGACCTGAACCGCGCCGGCTACGCCTTCGAACCGGAATGGTTCGCGCCGTTCGTCGAGTTCCGCTTCCCGCGTTTCGGTGCCGTCGTCTATCAGGGGGTGGAGATCGAATTGCGCCAGGCGCTGGAACCGTGGCACGTGCTCGGCGAAGAAGTGGCCGGCGGCGGCACCTCGCGCTACGTCGATTCGTCGCTGGAACGGATCCAGGTGAAGGTCGCGCGTCTCAATGCCCGGCGCTACGCGGTGACGTGCAACGGCCGCACCGTGCCACTGACACCGACCGGGGTGGAAGGCGAATTCGTTGCCGGGGTGCGGTATCGCGCCTGGCAACCGCCATCTGCGCTGCATCCGACCATTCCGGTGCACTCGCCGCTGGTGTTCGATCTGCACGATCTCTGGAGCGGACGCAGTGTCGGCGGCTGCACCTACCACGTCATGCATCCGGGCGGGCGCAGCTACGAGCGCTTCCCGGTCAACGCCAACGAAGCCGAGGCGCGCCGTGTGGCGCGTTTCCAGGCGGCCGGTCACACGCCCGGGAAACTGCCGCACCGCGCCGAACTGCCGAGCCGCGAACTGCCGCTTACGCTCGATCTGCGGCGGGCGCCCGACTATATCGGCCGCACACCGGGCGGCGCGATTTCGGCGATGCCGCCGCAGCAGCAGCAACAGCAGCAATAGCCGATACCGAGCGGACATGGTGCGACGGTGCCTGCCGGTGATTCTGGGCCTGATGGCGCTGCCGGTCATGGCGCAGACCTGGGTGCAGGTCGGACGCGATCCGGAAGTCGTTCACTACGTCGACTCGGCCGCCTTGGCGCGCGAAGGCGATGTGGTGCGTGTGACCAAACGCGCCGTCTACCTCGAGCCGCAACCGATCGGCGACATGGCGGGCCTGCCCCTGATCGCGGAGTCGATCGGCGTGGTCGAGGACGACTGCCGCCTCACCCAGCATCGGGTGCTGTCG
>JAYTTO010000305.1:0-1629 GCA_043744975.1 Betaproteobacteria bacterium
CCCGCGAACATACGCGTCAGCGCCTTGGATGCCCGGGTGAGGCGCCGCACCCGCGACAGCCTGGTCGCACTCCGGAACAGGCGGCCGAAGATGGATTTCACGGCGTCAACTTCGGCAGACGACGATGCTGCCGATGGTGCGGACGTCGCACGTCACCCTGTCGCGAACCGGTCGAACGCCAGCTTGCCTGCCGCCGCGGATATCGTACTCACCACCACACCCCACGCCATGTCGGTGAGCGTGACCCCGACCGGCCAGTTCTTCATGATCGCCTGGTTGGTCAGGTCGTAGGTGCCATAGGTGAAGAGCCCGAACAGCGCCGCCGCGGCGAGCGTTCGCCGCCAGTCGGCACCGTCCCCATGCGGGGCCACCGCGAAGAACATCAGGCCGAGCGCGATCATCACGATGGCGGCAGCGGCGTAGGCCGCAACGTATCGAGTCATGGGGTGTCCTTGCACCTCTCGATAGCGGTCACAGCCAGTACTCCCAGGTGCGGGCGAACAGCTCCTTCACGCGAAGTCCGGGCCCGCGATGGCGCCACTGCTCGAGCGTGATCTGGTCGGAAGCCGCGAGATCCTTGTCGAACATCGCCTGCACCTGCGCGCCGAACTCGGTGCCGAGCACCACGGCATTCAATTCCTGATTGTGCAGGAAGCTTCGCCAGTCGAGATTGGTCGAGCCGACCGTGGCCCAGACGCCGTCGATCAGCGCCGTCTTCGAATGCAGGATCACGTCGCGCCGTTCGTAGATCTTCACGCCGGCTTCGAGCAACTGGTGGTAGTGCGATCGCCCGGCATGGAACACCAGCGTCGAGTCGGTCTGGCTCGGCACGATCAGCTTCACATCCACGCCGCGCTTCGCCGCCGCCTTGAGCGCGGCGATCAACTGCGGGTCGGGGATGAAGTAGGCGTTGGTGAGCATCACGCTGCTCTCGGCGTTGTTGATCGCCGAGAGCAGGGTCACGTAGATGAGGCTGAACGGATCTTCGGGCGCGCTGCCGATCGCGCGCACGACCTGCTTGCCCGTCGCCTCGGGCGGCGGATAGTAATCGCGGGCCGCCAGCGGCGGGCCCTTCTGCTTCTCCCACGTGGCGAGGAAGAGCTTCTGCAGTTCCGCCACCACCGGCCCGCGCAATTCGAGGTCGGTGTCGCGCCAGGCGGGGCCCTTGTCGGGCTTCGAGCGCGAGCCGCGCTTGAACGAGCCGCCGGCGTAGACGCTGCTGATGTTGATGCCGCCGAGAAACGCCGTGCGGCCGTCGATGATAAGCAGCTTACGGTGGTCGCGACGATTCAGTTCCCAGCTCTTGCGGCTGGCGAGCGGATTGATCGGATTGAACTCAAGCACGTTGACGCCGTTGTCCTTCAGGCGCTGGAAAAAGGCCGACGGCGTGCTGAAAGTGCCGGCGCTGTCGTAGAGGAGATTGACCTGCACGCCGTCGCGCTGCTTCTCGATGAGCGCATCGGCGAAGCGGCGGCCGACATCGTCATCTTCAAGGATGTAGGTCTCCATGTTGATGTGGTCGCGGGCGCCCGCGATGGCGGCGAACATCGCCTTGTAGGTCGCGGGGCCGTCCTGCAGCAGCCGCACGCTGTTGCCGACGGTGAGCGGGCTGCCGATGATCGATTCCTC
>JAYTTO010000306.1:0-8815 GCA_043744975.1 Betaproteobacteria bacterium
GGTCGCGAAGGTCGCGGGCACGAGCATCTCGCCGGTTGAATTCGACAAGGCGCTGCGCGAGCGCCAGGAGCAATTGCGCAAGATGATGCAGGGCAAGGCCGACCAGGCCATGCTCGACAGCAACGAGGTGCGCAACGCCGTGGTCAACGGCCTCGTGGAAAAGCGCGCGTTGCTGGCCCATGCCTTCAAGGAAGGGGTCACGGTTCCCGACGACCAGTTGCGCAAGATTCTTGCGGAGATGCCGAGCTTCAAGGACGAGGCCACGGGCAAGTTCTCGGATGCAAAGTATCGCCAGTTGCTCGAAGCCAACGGTCTGACGCCGGCCGGTTTCGAGGACGGCATGCGCCAGGACCTGCGCCTGTCCCAGGTGCGGGACACGGTGACCGGCTCGGTCGTGCTGCCTGCCGCGTTGATCGACCGGCTCGGGCGTATCCGCGAAGAGCAGCGGGAGGTGGGCCAATGGTTGCTCGGCCCCGACGACGTGAAGTCCAAGGTCGCGCTCGACGACGTGACGGTCAAGTCGTATTACGACTCCCACAAGTCCGACTTCAAGGTTCCCGAGCGCGCCCGCGTCGAGTACCTCACGCTGACCCTCGATGGTGTGGCCAGAAAGTTGACCATCCCCGCCGCGGAGATCGCGCAGGAATTCGAGCGTCGCAAGCAGCAGATGGCGACACCCGAGGAACGCAAGGCGAGCCACATCCTGATCGCCGTCGCAAAGGACGCGAAGCCCGACGTGAAGGCGGCCGCTCGCAAGCGCGCTGAAGAGATCACCGCCGAGGTCCGCGCCAATCCCGGGTCGTTTGCCGACCTCGCGCGCAAGTTCTCGCAGGACCCGGGCTCAGCCAAGAACGGTGGCGATCTCGGCTATTTCGCCCCCGGTGCCATGGTCAAGCCGTTCGATGCCGCCGTGCAGTCGCTCAAGGTCGGCGAAATCGCCGGGCCGGTCGCGACGACGTATGGTTTCCACGTGATCCGTCTCGATGCGATCAAGGCGGCCCAGGCGGCGAGCCTCGACAAGGTCGGTCCCGAGATCGAACAGGAACTGCGTAAGGTCAAGGCCGGTCGTGCGTTCGCCGAGGCCGCGGAGCAGTTGCAGGATCTGGTCAACAAGCAGGCAGACAGCCTGAAGCTCGCGTCCGAAACGCTCGGGCTGCCGATCCAGACCAGCGACTGGATCACGCGCAATGGCGGCGGCGATCCGTTGCTGGTGAAGCCCGAGCTGCTCGCCAAGATCTTCTCCGAGGACGGTATCCGCGCCAAGCTCAACACCAATCCGGTCGAAGTCGCGCAGAACACGGTCATCACCGCGCGCGTGGTCGAGCACCGCGCCGCGGACATCCTGCCGTTCAACGATGTGAAGCGCGAGGTGCGCGACCAGTTGCTGATCGAACGTGCCACCAAGCTGGTCGAGGACGATGGCAAGGCCATGCTGGCGCGCTTGCGCAGCGGCGAGGAGAAGGGGCTGAAGTGGACGGCGCCAACCTTGGTGTCGTTGCAGAACCCGGGCACGTTGCCGCAGGAGGCGGCGCGCGACGTGTTCAGCGCATCTGCCAACAAGCTGCCGGCCTATGCCGGCTTGTCGATCGGCAGGGGGCGCTACACGATCTACCGGATCTCGCGGGTGGTCGAGGGCCGTCCCATGGATGCGGACCAGCGCAAGGCTCTCGGGCAGCAGCTCACTCAGCTGGCGGCGCAGCAGCAGTTCGAGGCTTATGCGCAATCGGTGAAGGCGCAGTCCGGCGTCGAGATCGATTCGACCAGGGTCGAGCGTAAGCAGCAGTAATACGCCGGGCAGCGATACGCTGCCAGCGCACGGCCTGCGTGCCGCGACGCACGCCAACTACTCCATCGTCGCTATCGAGGTGGTGTTGAACCCCGCATCCACATAGAGGATCTCGGCCGTGATGCCGCTCGCGAGCGGGCTGAGCAGGAACGCGGCCGCGTTGCCGACCTCGGCGATGGTCACGTTGCGCCGCAGCGGTGCGTGCTTTTCGTTGAACCCCAGAATCTTGCCGAAGCCACCGATGCCGGCTGCCGCGAGGGTCTTGATCGGACCGGCGGAGATCGCATTCACGCGCACACCTTCAGGACCCAGGCTCTGGGCCATGTAGCGCACGTTCGCCTCGAGGCTCGCCTTGGCCAATCCCATGATGTTGTAGTTGAGCATCGATCGCCCGGCACCCAGGTACGAGAGCGTCAACAGCGATGCGTCGTGGCCGCGGAGCAGCGGCCGGGCCGCCTTGGCGAGCGCCGCGAAGCTGTACGAGCTCACGTCGTGCGCGATGCGGAACGCCTCCCGGTCGACCGTGTCGAGGTAGTCGCCGGCGAGGGCTTCCCGCGGCGCGAAGGCGATCGAATGCACCAGGCCGTCGAGGTTGTCCCATGCCGCGCCGAGCGCCTTGAAGAGCGCATCGATCTGTTCGTCGACCGCGACGTCGCAGACAAAGACGAGATCGCTGCCGAACTCCCGCGCCAACTGCCGTACCCGGTCTTCGACCCGTTCGCCCTGGTAGGTGAACGCGAGGGTGGCACCTTCGCGATGGCATGCCCGTGCAATGCCGTAGGCGATCGACCGGTTGCTGAGCATGCCGGTCACCAGAATCTTCCGATCCTGCAGAAAACCCATTAGTCGTTTTCCTTCGTATAGGGATTGGTATTATAGCTGTCGACCATCGGCAACCTTCCGCAGCGCCTTCAGCCTTCCGAACGACCCCCTCCCGCATGCGTGTCCACGTTGTCGTTTCGACAGCACTCCTGCTCGCTGCGAGTGCCGGTTGCACCGGTCCTTGGAACGATCCCTATCCGGCTTCGGATCGCGCCAGCAACACGCTCTATTCGGCGTTCGTCGAACGCCCGAAGCATCTCGACCCGGTGCAGTCGTACAGTTCCAACGAGATCACGTTCACGGCCCAGATCTATACCCCGCCGCTTCAGTACCACTACCTGAAGCGTCCGTATACGCTGATTCCTCAGGCTGCCGTGGACGTGCCGGTGCCGTGGTTCGAGGATGCGCAGGGGCGGCGCCTGCCGGACGCTGCGGCCAAGGCGGCGATCGCGTTCAGTGTCTATGAGATCCACCTGCGTCCGGGCATGCGCTACCAGCCGCATCCCGCGTTCGCGGTCGGGGCCGACGGCAGGCCGCGCTATCTCGGGTTGCCCGCGGCGCAACTGGCCCATTTCTTCGAATTGCGCGACTTCCGCGAGACCGGCACCCGCGCCGTCACGGCGGCCGACTTCGCCTACGAGATCAAGCGTCTGGCCCACCCGCGCCTGCATTCGCCGATCCTCGGGCTGATGAGCGAGTACATCGTCGGCCTCAAGGAGTACGCCACGACGCTGAAGCAGGTCAACGCCGCCATGGTCGCGGAAGGGCGTGGCGATGGCTGGCTCGACCTGCGCAAGTATCCGCTCGCGGGGGTCGATGTCGTCGACGACACCACCTACCGGATCCGCCTCAAGGGGCAGTATCCGCAGTTCGTGTACTGGCTGGCGATGCCGTTCTTCGCCCCGGTGCCGTTCGAGGCCGACCGCTTCTATGCCGAGCCCGGGCTGGTCAGCCGCAACATCACGCTCGACTGGTATCCGGTCGGCGCCGGGCCCTACATGCTGACGGTGAACGATCCGAACCGGCAGATGGTCCTCGAGCGCAATCCCAACTTCATCGGCGAGACCTACCCGACCGAGGGCGAGCCGGAGGATGCCGCCAACGGCCTGCTGGAGGATGCCGGCAAGCAGATCCCGTTCATCGACCGTGCGGTCTACAGTCTCGAGAAGGAAAGCATCCCGTACTGGAACAAGTTCCTGCAGGGCTACTACGATGCCTCCGCGATCAGTTCCGACGCGTTCGACCAGGCGATCCAGTTCGGCGGCGGCGGCCAGGTGATGCTGACCGACGACATGCGGGACAAGGGGATATCGCTCAAGACCGCGGTGTCGCCATCGACGTTCTACATGGGATTCAACATGCTCGATTCCGTGGTCGGCGGCGACAGCGAACGCGCCCGCAAGTTGCGGCGCGCCATCTCGATCGCTGTCGATTACGAGGAGTTCATCTCCATCTTCTCCAACGGGCGCGGCATCGCGGCCCAGGGACCGCTGCCGCCGGGCATCTTCGGCTACCGTGAGGGCGATGCCGGCATCAACCGCTATGTCTACGACTGGGTCGATGGCGCGCCGCAACGCAAGCCGGTCGAGGACGCCCGCAAGCTGCTCGACGAGGCCGGATACGCGGGCGGCACCGACCATGCGACCGGTGCGCCCCTCGTGCTCTATCTCGATGCCACGGCGCGCGGCCCCGACGACAAGGCGCGGCTCGACTGGCTGCGCAAGCAGTTCAACAAGCTCAACATCAACCTGGTCGTTCGCGCGACCGACTACAATCGCTTCCAGGAAAAGGTCATCAAGGGCAATGCGCAGATCTTCTACTGGGGATGGAACGCCGACTACCCGGATCCGGAGAACTTCCTGTTCCTGTTGCATGGACCCCAGAGCAAGGTGAAGTCGCAGGGTGAGAATGCGTCGAACTGGGAGAATCCGGACTTCGACCGCCGCTTCGAGCGCATGAAGAACATGGCCAACGGCGACGAGCGGCAGCAGATCATCGACGAGATGACCGAGATCGCCCAGCGCGAGGCACCCTGGCTCTGGGGCCTCAATCCGAAGGAATACGGGCTGGCGCACGCCTGGATGAAGAACCGCAAGCCGAACCAGATCGCCAACAACCTGCTCAAGTACCAACGCATCGACGCCGCCCGGCGGGCGACGCTGCGCGATCGCTGGAACACGCCGGTGGTGTGGCCGATCGCGCTCGGCGGGACAGTGATCGCCGTGTTCGGCCTGCTGGCCCTGGGTGCATGGCGGCGACGCGAGCGCGGCAAAGGACGTGTCGACGTCGGCGGAGCGCTCTGACCATGCTGCGCTATCTCATCCGCCGCGTGCTGTATGCGATTCCGATCCTGATCGGGGTCAACGTGCTCACCTTCACCTTGTTCTTCATCGTCAACTCGCCCGACGACATGGCACGCATGCAATTGGGCGTGAAGCGGGTCACGCCCGAGGCTATCGACAACTGGAAGCGCGAGCGCGGCTATGACCGGCCGCTGCTCTGGAACGAGACGGCGCAGGGTATCGACCACGTGCGCGACACCATCTTCTACGCACATTCACTGCGCCTGTTCACGTTCGATTTCGGCAAAGCCGAATCCGACGGCCGCGACATCGGGCACGAGATCCGCAGCCGCATGTGGCCGAGCCTGTGGATCGCATTGCCGGTGTTCGTCGTCGGGCTCGCCATGTACGTTACCTTCGCGCTGCTGATGGCGTTGTTCCGTGCCACATTCCTCGATTTCGCCGGCGTGATCCTGTGCGTGACCGCGATGGCGATCTCGACCATGTTCTACATCATCGGCGGCCAGTTCCTGGTATGCAAGTTGTGGAACCTGGCACCGATCTCCGGGTTCGCTCCCGGCCTGGGTGCGTGGCGGTTCACCCTGCTTCCGGTCGCGGTCGGATTGATCGCCGGCTTCGGCGAGAGCAGCCGCTGGTACCGCACCATCTTCCTCGAAGAGATCAACAAGGACTACGTCCGCACGGCGCGCGCCAAGGGCCTGTCCGAGGGTCGTGTGCTGGTGCATCACGTGCTGCGCAACGCGATGATCCCGATCCTGACCGGTGTGGTGGTCGTGATCCCCGGACTGTTCCTCGGCAGCCTGGTATCGGAGTCGTTCTTCGGCATACCGGGCCTGGGGAGCTACACCATCGATGCCATCAGTTCTCAGGACTTCGCGGTGGTACGCTCGATGGTGTTCCTGGGCTCGCTGCTCTACATCCTGGGGCTGATCCTCACCGACGTCTCCTACACGCTGGTCGACCCGCGGATCCGGTTCGAATGACGCTGGGCTTCAGGGCGGTGATCCTCTGGACCGACGCGCTGGTGCTGGCGCTGGTGGCGGGCGTGCTGCTGTTTGCCGCGTACACCTCGCGCCACGAGCATCTGCGCGCCCCATGGCGCAAGGTCGCCCGCTCCACCAGCGGCATGGTTGCCGCGACTGTGCTCGCCGCGTTCTTCGCCGTCGGCCTGCTCGACTCGATGCACTGGCAGCGGGCGCTGCCTGCCGACAAGGCTGGCGGCCCGGTCCGTTATTCGCCGGCGGTGCTCTCGGTCCTCGATGTCCTTGCAGAGTCGTTGCGCAGTCACCCGGAACGTACGTTCTCGGCCCCGTTCGCAGTGCACGGCCACACCCGCGAAACGGCGTCCCAGCCCGACGGCACGCAGGTGCGCGAGTATCCCCGTCTCAAGTTCGGCGGCCGTCACCTGGCCGATCCCGAGCGCGATCGCGACGCCGACATCGCGCTCGGGGTGCTGCAGGGCATTGCGCTCGCGTCCATCGCGTGGCTCGCAGCGAGCGGTTTGATCACCGGGATCTCGGCGACCAGGTCGGGTCGCCGGTTCGATGAGGTATCCCGGGACCTCTGGAGCGGACGCCTCGATAGCCCGCTGCGAGCGGTGCTCGTGACGCTCGGCGTCCAGTTGTGTGTCCTCGTGCCACTTGCGTTGCTGTCCGGCCGCTACCATGTATTCGGTACCGACAAGGTGGGGCAGGACGTCTTCTATCTCACCCTGAAGAGCATCCGCACCGCGCTCGTGATCGGCACCGTCACCACGCTGGTGATGCTGCCGTTCGCGCTCCTGCTGGGTCTCATGGCGGGTTACTTCCGCGGCTGGGTGGACGATCTCATCCAGTATCTCTACACCACGCTCAGTTCGATTCCGGGCGTGCTGCTGATCGCGGCGTCGGTGCTGATGATGCAGGTCTACATGGACACCCATTCCGAGATCTTCGATTCCGTCACGCGACGGGCGGATTTCCGCCTGCTGTTCCTGTGCCTGATCCTCGGCGTGACCAGCTGGACTGGTTTGTGCCGGCTCCTGCGTGGGGAGACGCTGAAGCTGCGCGAGCTCGATTTCGTTCATGCGGCACAGGCGTTCGGGGTTGGTCCATGGCGCATCATGCTGAGGCACATCCTGCCCAACGTGATCCACATCGTGATCATCACCACCGTGCTGGGCTTCAGCGGCCTGGTGCTGGCCGAGGCGGTGCTCTCCTATGTCGGCGTCGGCGTGGATCCGGCCATGAACAGCTTCGGCACGATGATCAATTCGGCGCGGCTCGAGATGGCGCGGGAGCCGATCGTATGGTGGTCCCTGGCGGCGGCCTTCCTGTTCATGTTCGTGCTGGTGCTGTCGGCCAACCTCTTCGCCGACGCAGTGCGCGACGCGCTCGACCCGCGCATCCGCGCGCAGTTCGTGCGCCCCGGCGTCTGGCAGCATCTGGCGCTCGAGGCGACCTCGCGGCGCCGGGTCACGCCGCGATGACCGCGCCGCTGCTGCAGGTCGACGACCTCCGGACCTGGGTGGCCAGCGGCGACCGGATCGCCCGGGCGGTCGACGGCATCTCGTTCAGCATCGAGCGCGGGGAGACCTTCGCGCTGGTGGGCGAGTCCGGTTGCGGCAAGTCGTTGACGGCGTTGTCGATCATGCGGCTGCTGCCCGACGCCGGCGCCATCGTTTCCGGCCGGGTGCTGCTCGACGGCGTCGACCTGGTGGGCCTGCCCGAGCGGCGCATGCGCGATGTGCGCGGCTGCAAGATCGCGATGATCTTCCAGGAGCCGGGCGCGAGCCTGAATCCGGTGATGAGTGTCGGCGACCAGGTGCGCGAGACCCTGGGCCGCCATCTTGGCATCACCGGCGCTGCCGCCGACCGCCGTGTGCTCGAACTGTTCGAGGCGGTGGGGATTCCCGATCCGGCGCGCCGGATCGGCGAGTTCCCGTTCCAGTTGTCGGGCGGGCTGAAGCAGCGGGTGATGATCGCCGCGGCCCTGGCCTGCGAGCCGCAACTGCTGATCGCCGACGAACCGACGACGGCTCTCGACGTGACCATCCAGGCTCAGGTGCTGGAACTGCTGCGCGACGTGCAGCGGCGCACCGGGATGTCCATGCTCCTGATAACGCATGACCTCGGCGTGGTCGCGGAGACCGCCGACCGCGTCGCCGTCATGTATGCGGGCGAGATCGTCGAGACGGCGCCGAGGCAGATTTTCTTCGCCCGGCCAGCGCATCCGTACGCGCGCAAGCTGTTAGCGTCGGTGCCGGGCGAGAGCTGCCGCGACGGTCCGTTGGCGGTCATCCGCGGCTCGGTGCCGCCGCTGTGGCAGGCGTTCGAGGGCTGCCGGTTTGCCGACCGGTGCGACCGCGTCGCGCCGGTCTGTTCGCAGGTCGCCCCGGCGTTCCGCCCCGTCGCCGCCGGCCAGAGTGCGCGTTGCCATCTCTACGATGCCGACACGGAGCACCCGGGGGAGGTGTTTGCGAACGTGCCACCGCCACCGCGCTTCGCCGAACCGGCGGTTGTCACGGCGCCCGATGCGCTGCTCGAGGTCGAGGACCTCAAGATCCATTTCCCGATCCGCAAGGGACTGCTCAAGCGTGTCGTCGGCCAGGTGCGCGCGGTCGACGGCATCTCGCTGACCATTCCGCGCGGCCGGACGCTCGCGCTGGTCGGCGAATCCGGTTGCGGCAAGACCACGGCGGGCAAGGGCATCGTGCGGCTGCTGCCCGCTGTCGCCGGAGCGATCCGGTTCGAGGGCGTCGATCTCGCGCAGCTCAAGCAGGCCCGGTTGCGTCGACGGCGGCGCGATTTCCAGATCATCTTCCAGGACCCGTTCGCGTCGCTGAATCCGCGCATGCGGGTACTGGAGATCGTCGCCGAAGGCATCGGCGCGCTCGATTTCGCCACCACCGCGTGCGAGCGCGAAG
>JAYTTO010000307.1:0-2100 GCA_043744975.1 Betaproteobacteria bacterium
GGCATCCTCGCCGCCCCGAGCGCGATGCTGGCCGGCTGGCTGAACGCGCTCACCAACGACAACGCCCAGCGCGAGTACTACCTGACCGACATCATCGGCTTAGCCGTGGCGCAAGGCTCGCCCGTCATCACCTGCGAACCGGCGCACGAGTGGGAAGTGGTCGGCGTCAACAGCCGCGAACAGCTCGCGGACCTCGAACGCATCTGGCAACGCGAGAACGCGCGCAAGCTCATGGCGGCCGGTGTCAGCCTGGCCGATCCGGCCCGCATCGACGTGCGTGGCGAACTCGTCTGCGCCACCGACGTGAGCATCGACGTCGGCTGCGTGTTCGAAGGCAAGGTATCGATCGCCACCGGCGTGCGCATCGGCCCTTATTGCGTGATCCGCGACTCGGTCATCGAGTCCGGGACCCTGGTGGCGGCGTATTCGCACTTCGACGGCGCCGTGGTCGGCGCCAATGGCCGCATTGGGCCGTACGCGCGCCTGCGGCCCGGCGCGAAGCTCGGCGCCGACGTGCATGTCGGCAACTTCGTCGAGATCAAGGCCTCGACGATCGGCGATCACAGCAAGGCCAACCACCTCGCCTACCTGGGCGACAGCGAGATCGGCAGCCGCGTGAACATCGGCGCCGGCACCATCACCTGCAACTACGACGGCGCCAACAAGCACAAGACCATCATCGAGGACGACGCCTTCATCGGCTCCGACTCGCAGCTCGTGGCGCCGGTGCGCGTGGGCAAGGGCGCGACGCTCGGCGCCGGCACCACGCTCAGCAAGGACGCGCCGGCCGGCGAACTCACCATCTCGCGCGCCCGCCAAACCACGGTGACCGGATGGAAGCGCCCGGTGAAGGGCGACAAGAAGTGAACGGGTTCAGCTAGTCATGTGCGGCATCGTCGGCGCCATCGCCACCCATGACATCGTCCCGGTGCTCCTCGACGGCCTGCGTCGCCTGGAATATCGCGGCTACGATTCCGCCGGCGTCGCCGTGCTCAACGGCTCGCTGCAACGTCTGCGCAGCACCGGGCGCGTCGCGGAGCTGATGCGGCTGGCCAAAGAACAGACCTTCACCGGCAACGCCGGCATCGCCCACACGCGCTGGGCCACGCACGGCGGCGTGACCGAGCGCAATGCGCACCCGCATGTGAGCCGCGATGTGCTCGCCGTGGTCCACAACGGCATCATCGAGAACCACGAGCCGTTACGCGCGCGGCTGCAAGCGGAAGGCTATGCGTTCGTCTCCGACACCGACACCGAGGTCATCGCGCACCTGATCCACAGCCATCTCGAGGGCGGCATCGATCTGCTCGGCGCCACGCGCGCCGCCGTTGCCGAACTCGAAGGCGCCTACGCCATCGGCGTAGCCTGGCTCGACGATAAGACCCGCCTGGTGTGCGCGCGCAAGGGCGCACCGCTGTGCCTCGGATTGCGCGATGGCGCCGGCTACTTCGCCTCGGATGCTTCGGCGCTGATCGCCGTCACCCGCCACATGGTCTACCTCGACGAAGGCGACGTGGCCGAGATCAGTCTCGACGGCCACCGCATCGTCAGCGTCACGGGCGCAGTGGTCGACCGCCCGGTGCACGAGAGCCAGCTCTCCACCGCCGACGTCGAGCTCGGCCCCTACTCGCATTACATGCAGAAGGAGATCTTCGAGCAGCCCGGCGCCGTGGCCAACACGCTCGAACATCTCGCCGCGTTGCGCACCGCCACGCCCGAACTCTTCGGTGAAGGCGCCGCCGAAGTGCTGACCGGCGTATCGCTCGTCACGGTGCTGGCGTGCGGGACGAGTTTTCATGCGGGGTTGGTGGCGCGCTACTGGCTGGAGTCGATCGCCGGCGTGCCCTGCAACGTGGAGGTCGCGAGCGAGTACCGCTACCGCGACACCGTGCCCGACCCGAACGCACTGGTGCTCACCATTTCGCAATCCGGCGAGACCGCCGACACCATCGCCGCGCTCCAGCACGCCAAGGCGCTCGGCCACACCCGCACGCTCACCATCTGCAACGTGCCCGAGAGCACGCTCACGCGGCAATCGCGCCTGCGCCTGCTCACCCGTGCGGGCCCCGAGATCGGCGTCGCCTCGACCAAGGCCTTCAC
>JAYTTO010000308.1:0-4695 GCA_043744975.1 Betaproteobacteria bacterium
GTCGAGCACCCTCGTGTTGTCCGAGCAGGCCTGCATCGAAGGCGAGATCCGGGTCTCGCATGCCGTGCTCAACGGCACGGTCCTCGGCGCTGTACATGCCGGTGAGTATGTCGAGTTGCAGGCGAAAGCCCGGGTGACGGGCGATGTCCACTACCGGAGCCTCGAGATTCACCTCGGCGCCGTGGTGCAGGGCAGGCTGGTGCATCGCGAACCGGTGGGGCTTGGCAACGTGCTTGCGCTCAAGGCGGCGGCCGTCGGTGATTGACGCCGGGGGAGTCGCCCCAACATAATGGATTGATACTGGTATCGAGGAGAATCCGATGAATGCAGTTGCCGAACGTCCCTCCCCTATCCTGTTCACCGATAACGCGGCGGGCAAGGTGCGGGCGTTGATCGACGAGGAAGGCAACCCGGAACTGAAACTGCGGGTCTTCGTGACCGGTGGCGGGTGCTCCGGCTTCCAGTACGGTTTCACCTTCGAGGACGAGGCGCAGCAGGACGACACCGCCATGGAGAAGAACGGCGTGACGCTGCTGGTCGACCCGATGAGCTATCAGTATCTGGTCGGCGCCGAGATCGACTATCAGGAAAGCGTGGAAGGCGCGCAGTTCGTCATCAAGAACCCCAACGCCACCTCTACCTGCGGCTGCGGATCGTCATTCTCGGCCTGAGGGCCGTTCCAGCCTTCCGGCGCGCTAGGCCGGATAGCATGCACCGAGGACTCTCGGTCCTCTTGCGCCGGTGACTGCCGGGACGTTGCCGGGACGACGCAACATCCACTGACGCGCGAGCCAGGCGAATGCCACCGCCTCAACCCATTCCGGGTCGAGGCCAAAATCCGCCGTGGAGCGGACAGGGGCTGGAGCGAGCCGCACCGACAGCCGTTGCATGAGGTCATCGTTGCGGGCGCCACCCCCGCAAACCATCACCAGTGACGCACCACGGCAGTGCGAGTTGATCGACCGCGCAACGGTTTCTACGGTCAGGGTCGCGATCGTGGCCTGGACGTCGGCCGGTTGTTCCTGGCCCGAGAGGCAGTGGTCCAGCCAGGAGGCGTCGAAATGTTCCCGGCCGGTGCTCTTCGGCGGCGGGGCGGTAAAGTACGGTTCGGCGAGCATCCGGTCGAGCAGGTCCGGCAGGACTTGTCCGGAGGCGGCCCATGCGCCCTTGTCGTCGTAGCGTCGACCGACGTGGCGATGGATCCACAAATCGAGGAGGGAGTTGCCAGGTCCGGTGTCGAAGCCGTTGATTCTCCCCTCGGGAGCGATGTCCGTGATGTTCGCGAACCCGCCGATGTTGACGACCACGCGGTGCTCCCCGTCGGCACCGAAAACCGAAGCATGAAACGCCGGAACCAGCGGTGCGCCCTGTCCACCGGCCGCCAGGTCACGATTGCGGAAGTCCGCAACGACATCGATCCCGGTCAACTCGGCCACATAGGCCGGGCTCACCGCCTGGATCGAGAAACCGTCAGCCGGTCGATGCCGGATGGTCTGTCCATGGCAGCCAATTGCCTGGACGTCATCCGATGCTGTTTTCGCGGCGGCAAGCAATGCCTTGGTGGCAGTCGCATACTCGCGTGCAAGCAGGATGCCGCAGATGCCGGCGAGATCGAGCTCGCCGGGTCCGGGTGCGCAAAGCACTTCGAGCGAGCTGCGGAGTTGCTCCGGGTACGGCTGGTAATGGGTTTCGACGAGTTGCAGCGAACCGTCCTGTGTCCACGCGCATAGAGCAGCATCGACACCGTCGAGGCTGGTGCCGGACATCAGTCCGACGTACAGCCCGGACCCCGTGGCCGATCCAGGATCGGCAGGGCCGCCACGGACCATGGGCACTACTCCAGAACAGCCAGCCGGGTATCCCGCAATCGATGCAGGTCGTCCATCAGTGGGTCCGATCGGCGTGCGAAAGCGGATCGCATGGCGGCGCTGATCGAGGGTGCAGCAGCCGTCACTTGTCGCAGCGGGTCGACATAGGTGCCGTTCACATGAAACTCATAATGAAGGTGCGGACCGGTCGCCATCCCGGACATGCCGACATAGCCGAGCAGATCGCCCTGTCCCACCCGCGTTCCGACGCGTACGCCAGCCGCGAACCCCGACAGGTGGCCATACAGCGTTTCGGTGTTGCCGCTGTGGCGGACGACGATCACGTTGCCGTAGCCGTTCTTGCGGCCGGCAAACTCGATCGTGCCATCCGCGGTGCTGCGGATGCGGGTGCCGGTGGGTGCGCCGTAGTCGATACCCTTGTGGGCGAGCCAAGTGCCCAGTACCGGATGCAGCCGCGCGGGGCTGAATCCCGACGTCACCCGCGAGAACTCCAGCGGCGAACGCAGGAAGGAGCGCCGCAGGTTGCGCCCCTCGGACGTGAAATAGCTGCCGCGTTCCGTCCCGTCCTCGAAGAAGAACGCCTGATGGACTCGACCCTGATTGATGAATTCCGCTGCCAGGATCCGGCTTGGGCCCACGGTCTCGCCATCCATGCCGGTTGCGGATTCGTAAACCACCGAGAAGCGGTCGCCCTGGCGCAGATCGCGGTTGAAGTCGATCTCGCTGCCGAAGATGTCGGCGAGTTGAATGGCGCTCATGTCGGGCAGGCCCGCGGCGTCGGTCGCAGCGAACAGGGAGGTCTCGACCACCCCCGATCTCATGAAACGTCGCTGTTCCACGGGCACCGGCTCCCGGGTGGCCTTGAACGACGCCCCTTCATCGGTGAACACGGTCCACTCGCCATTTCCCAGCAGACGCAGTTCGGCGAGCTGGCCGTCCCGGTCGATCCGTGCCTTGACGATGCGCCCCGGTACCATTTGACGTCTTCCCAGGGAAGATGCCTGCCCGGCTGCGAATGCTCGCGCCTGGATGTCATCCACATCAAGCCGCTCGAGGATTGCTGCGAGCGTGTCGCCCCGCTGGATTCGATCCTCCCGCCAGAAAGCGCCTTCGACACCCGCGGTGCCGACCGTTGCGGCGCTCAGTGTTATCGGGGCAATGACATGCCGCTGGGCGACCTGTTCGGTGACGGTCGACGGCGCGACGGCAAAGGCACCGACCACGGCACCCATGCCGCAAAGAATGCCCACGAACAGCCATGGGCTCGGGCGTGACCGGGGTGTCGTGGGCTGGGATACAGCCATGCCTGCGTGATCCGCGTGTGCTTCGGGCGAGTGCATGCGGCGTGTCGCTGATAAGATCGGGAACCAAACTCTAGCATAAACAGTGCCTTCTGGCAGGATCCGGACGTCGAAGTCCTTGCCGGAGGCGATTTGCGCGGCAACGCACCAATCCACCGTCACCAAGAATGAACATGCTTCCCGTCGAAGAACAGCTGCAAACCATCAAGCGTGGCTGCGAAGAACTGCTGGTCGAGTCCGAAATGATCGAAAAGCTTCGATCGAAGCGACCGCTGCGCATCAAGGCCGGGTTCGACCCGACCGCGCCTGATCTTCATCTCGGGCACACCGTCCTGATCAACAAGATGCGGCAGTTCCAGGAACTCGGGCATCACGTGCTGTTCCTGATCGGCGATTTCACCGGACTGATCGGCGATCCCACCGGGAAGAACGCCACCCGGCCGCCGCTGACGCCCGAGCAGATCGCGGTGAATGCGAAGTCCTATGCCGACCAGGTCTTCAAGATCCTCGATCCCGATCGGACCGAGGTCTGCTTCAACTCCAAATGGATGGGGGCCGCCAGCGCCGCGGACATGATCCGGCTGGCGGCGTCGCATACCGTTGCCCGCATGCTCGAGCGCGACGACTTCGGTAAGCGGTACCGCGAGAACCGGCCGATCGCGATCCACGAGTTCCTCTATCCCCTGGTGCAGGGATACGACTCGGTGGTGATGCACGCCGACGTCGAACTGGGCGGTACCGACCAGAAGTTCAACCTTCTGGTCGGGCGCGAGTTGCAGAAGCAGCATGGCCAGGCGCCGCAGTGCGTCCTGATGATGCCGCTGCTCGAAGGGCTCGACGGCGTCAACAAGATGTCGAAGTCGCTCGGCAACTACGTCGGTATCCACGAGCCGCCAGGCGAGATCTTCGGCAAGCTCATGTCTATCTCCGACGCACTCATGTGGCGCTACATCGAACTGCTGTCGTTCGAATCGTTCGAAGCGGTGCGCGCGAAGCAGCGCGCGGTGGCAGAAGGTGCCAACCCCAAGGACGTCAAGGTGGCGTTCGCGAGCGAGATCGTCGGGCGGTTCCACGGGCCCGATGCCGCCTTGCGGGCGGTTGCCGACTTCGAGGCCCGTTTCAGCCGTGGCGACACGCCTGAAGAGATGCCCGAGTTTTCGGTGGAGGCCGGCGCCGACGGCATCACCCTGGCGCAGTTGCTCAAGACCACCCAGCTCGCATCGAGCACCTCCGATGCGCTTCGACTCATGGCGCAGGGCGGCGTGCGCGTCGATGGCGAGAAGGTTTGCGACCGTCAGGCGGCAGTCAGCGTCGGCGCAACCGTGGTGCTGCAGATCGGCAGGCGAAAATTCGCCCGCGTGAGCGTCACGGCCCGTTCTTCATAGTGTGGCTGCGTCCCGCGAGGGGTCGATTTCGGCGCTGGACACCAGCCGCGCGATTGCTGCGCTGCAAACTGTTTTCACGCAGCACTTGACCGCCAAACTTCGCTCCGTATAATTCGCGCCTCTTGCCGATGAGGCAGCGCTCTTTAACATTTTGAACAGCTGATAGGTGTGGGCACGCGG
>JAYTTO010000309.1:0-1693 GCA_043744975.1 Betaproteobacteria bacterium
GCGATGTCCTGCAGTTCGACCACGCCGTTGGCGCCGGACCGGATGATTGCGTGACGAATGCGGTCGAGTTGGTCGAGGCGGGAGTCGGACACGACGAGAAACAGCTTGTACTCGTCTTCGATGCGGCCGACTGCCGTGATCACATTGGCCGCGCCGACGGCCGCTGCGACATCCGCCACCGACAGCCCGAGCGCCTCCAGACGAGCCGGATCCACTGCCACCCGATACTCCTCCAACGCACCGCCGAGCACTCCCACCCGCGCGATGCCGGGTACGGCCGACAGCAACGGCCGCAACTGCAACTGGGCGAGATCGCGCAGGGCGGCCGGCGACAGGTTGTTCGACGTCAAACTGAACCCGAGGATCGGAAAGATCGTCGGATCCATCCGGCGCGTCAGGGTTTGGGTACCCGCCGGCAGTGTCGGCAGGATCTGCGCAATGGCCGAGTTCACCTGCAGCGTCGCCGACGCCATGTCGGTGCCCCAGTCGAAGTTGACCGACAGTTCGGCGCTGCCGCGGCTCGTCCTGGAGCGCAGATTGCGCACGCCGGGCACGCGTCGAATCGCCTCCTCGGCCGGGATCGTGGCCTGGAACAGCATCTGTTGCGCCGGCCGGTCGCCGGCGTCGATGCTCACGACCACGCGCGGAAAACTCACCTGCGGAAACAGCGATACCGGCATCCGGAACGCGAGCACCAGGCCGGCAAGCGCCAGAGCGGCGAACAGGAAGATCAGCGAGCGCCGATGGGTGCCGACCCAGGCGGCGAGATTCAACGGCCCGCCTCGCGCACCGCCATGCCGTCACGCAACTCGTAGTTGCCGACATTGACCACGGGCGCGCGGGGATCGAAGTCGCCCTGAATGGCGGTAAGGTCGCCGCTGACCACCCCGGTCTCCACGGCGACGCGCCGCGCGCGGCCGGCATGGACCTGGAACACGTAGGCGCCGACGGTGTCGCGGAGCACGGCAAGCCGCGGCACCGCCCACACTTCACGCGCGTCGATCGCGATGTCTCCGCGCAGGCGCAGGCCGAACAACGTTCCCGCGCGGGGTGAACCGTCGATGGCCACCAGCACGTCGACCAGTTGGGTCTGCGGATTGACGATGCCCTGCACCTGCTCGACCCGCCCCTCGAACGGCTCCATGCTGCCGAACAACGGCGTGAGCTTCACCCGCATGCCGGCGCGGATGCGGGCGCTGTCGCCGGGTTCAATGCCGAGGTTCACCCGCAGGGCGCCGCCCTGCGCGATCTGCACCACGACCGCACCCGCGGCGAGACGGTCGCCGGGGGAAGACGGAACAGCCATCACGACCCCTGCCGCGGGCGCCGTCATGCCGGCCACCGTTTGGCCGGCGCCGAGCCGCTCCTGCGCTTTGAGCACGGCTTCCGCATCGGCCAGGGCCTTGCGGGATGCGGCAACTTGCGATTGCGTTGCCAGCCGCTCGGCCAGCAAACGCTCCAACCGGGCTGCTTCCCCGCGGGCGAGGTCGACGGCGCTGCGCGCTTGTGCGTACCCCTGGGTGACGGTCGGATCCGTCGCCAGCTCTGCCAGGAAATCGCCGCGTTTCACACGACTCCCGATGACGACGCCAAGCCGATTCACGACCGCAGCATGCGCGGTGGTGACATTGAGGGTGCGTCCCGCCCCTGGCGCAAGCGTTCCGTAGCCGACGAGACTGGAGCCGAGCGTCGC
>JAYTTO010000310.1:0-3498 GCA_043744975.1 Betaproteobacteria bacterium
CCCACCAGCACCGACATCACGATGTCCGGCTTGGCGGCCTGGATCTTCTTGATCGTCGGACCGAAGTCGGTCACGTCGAGCGGGAAGAAGTCGGTCTGCACGATCGAGCCGCCGTTATCCTGGGTGAATTTCTTGACCCACTTCGACGTGATCTGGCCATAGTTGTAGTCGGCCGCCAGCACGTAGATCTTCTTGCCGTTGAACTTCTTCATCGCGAACGGCACGAGCTTCTGCACGGTCTGCGCCGGGGTCGATCCGGTGCAGAAGCAGTTGCGGTCGCACACGCCGCCTTCGTACTGGGTGTTGTAGAAATAGAGCGTGTTGAAGCGCTTCAACACCGGGCGGATCGCCTCGCGCGAGGCGGAGGTAATGCCGGCGTGCACCACGGCGACCTTCTCTTTGGTGGCAGCCTCGGTGGCGTACTGCGTGTAGTACTGGATATTCGACTGCGGGTCGTAGTTGATGAGCTTCAACTGGCGCCCGAGCAGGCCGCCGGCGGCATTGGCCTCCTCGACCGCGAGCGTCAGCACGTCGATCATCGGACGCCCGTAGATGTCGAGGCCGCCGGAGGCATCGTGGATGCCGGCGATCTTGATGTCGTCGGCCGCGTGCAGGTCGCGGATGAACCACGGCCCGACCGCCGCGGCGGCGGTTCCGGCGACGGCGGCTTTCAGAATGCTTCTGCGATCGAGCTTCGTATCCATGAACTCTCCTCGGTTGTTATGACTACGGGTACAACGAACAGGTCTACGTTTGCAACGAACCGCTATACGGGTGCAACGGACCGATCTACGGGTGCAACGGACAGGCGCGACGCGATACGTCGCACAACCGCCAACGCGTGGCTGGCACGCCCGGACTACGCCTTGCGGTCAGGCATTCGGATCTTTCGAGAGATGCTCGTGCGCGCCAAGCCAGCGGCCGTCGGCCTGACGAACGAAGACGATGGTTTCGCGCTCGGCCCGGGTCTCGGTCCCGGTGGTGGTCGACGCCTCGACGCGAACCGAATGGGTAAACAGGGCAACGTCAGGCGTGACGAACTTCACGCCCTGGTTGAACGAGCGGCAGCCGAGGATGCGCAGGTCGATCTCCTCGACCCAGCCCGCCCATGCCGTCCGGTATGCGGCGGTGGACCCGATCGGGTCGGGAATCGAATGGAAGACGAAGGTCGCATCCGGCGCGAACGAGGCGAAGTAGCCCTCAAGGTCACCTGCGGCGAACGCCGCGCACAGGCGGTTGGCAGCGGCCACCACTGCGGCCACCGCAGGATTGACATCCGTCATGTGTGATCTCTCCCCGTTGCAAGAAAATGGCCTGATCGCCGTGCATCGCCAAACGGTGTTCGCACTGTCGGTCGACGCCACCCGGCGTCGCTGCTCTCTGCAGGAGTATGGCGCCAGCTTGCAACGCACCAAAGATCGGCCCCATTATTGTGCACCTTGAACTTGCATGCCAGCTACGAATGCGTGCACGGGTGTCTGGTGCCTGCACTGGCAATGCGTCGTCACGCCCCGGGTGCCGGGGCTGCCGGCCGATGTCATGGCAGAGAGCGAGCCCGACCAAACCCCGTAGAATCGAGCCCACCCCCGAGGAGACCGGAATGATCCGTTGCGTTCTTGCCGTCGCGCTGTGCAGCGCCGCTTTCGCCACCTGGCCGGCGCTTGCCGAAGAGCCGGTCCCGATCAACGAGGAGCCGCAGCACAAGCTGAAGTTCGACAATGCCCACGTGCGCTTCTTCGACGTGCGGCTGCCGCCCGGCTACCGCAGCGTCATGCACGTCCATCAATACGACGGCGTGTTCGTCAACATCTCGCCCAGCGCCACCGAAGCCGAGGACTGGGGCAAGGCGCCGGTGCAGCGACCCGGCCGCGCGCCCGGCGAGACCTACTTCATCGGCTACGGCACCCGGCCCAAGGCGCATCGCATCAGCAACATCGGGGACACGGTCTATCACGTCACCGATACCGAGATTCTCACGGGCTGCGGCGGCGGGCCGCTCGCCGACAACGCGAAGGCCGGTCCGGTGGTGACCGACAACCCGCGCGTGCGGGTGACCCGGGTGGAACTCGAACCCGGCGCCTCGACCACGCTGTACGGTCCGTGCGGGATGCTGGTCGCGGTGACCCGGGCCCTGGTCACGCTCGAGACGCCCGGCGGCACCGATCGCATCGCCCTGGACCCCGCCGACTTCCGCTGGCGCGACAGCCGCCAACCGCTCACGCTCACCAACGTCGGCCAGACGCCGATGCTGGCGATCGACATCCTGGTCAAGTGACCGTGCACCGGATCGTCCGGGCCTCACCGCCGTCATGAACGCACTGGTGCGCGCGCCGCGGCTTTCGGTCCTCGACCAGTCGCCGATCATCCGCGGCCACTCACCGGCCGAGGCCGTGCGCCGTACGGTCGAACTCGCCGTCGAGGTCGAACGCCTCGGCTACCACCGCATCTGGCTGGCGGAACACCACAACATGCGCAGCCTCGCGGACCCATGCCCGGAGATCCTGCTGACCCGGGTGGCGTCGGCAACCAGCCGCATCCGCGTCGGTACCGGCGGCGTGCTGCTGCCCTACTACAGCGGCCTCAAGGTGGCCGAAGTGTTCCGGATGCTCGAGGCGCTGTTCCCGAACCGGATCGACCTCGGAATCGGCCGCGCGCCGGGCTCGGATTCGGTCACCTCGCGGGCGCTGTTCAACGGCGCGTTCTACGACTTCGACCAGTTCCCCGCCCACGTGCAGGAGACGGTCGCGTTCCTCGACAACGCCCTGCCGGCCGAACACCCGTATGGCCGCATCCGGGCGATGCCGGCGGGCGACACGGCGCCGGAAGTGTGGCTCCTGGGCAGCTCCGACTACAGCGCACAACTGGCCGCCGCCCTGGGACTGCGATTTTCCTTCGCCCACTTCATCAGCGGCCACGGCGGCGATGCCGTGACGCGGATGTTCCGCCGTGACTTCCGACCCTCGGCACGCGAGGCGCAGCCGGTCTCCATGCTCACGGTATTCGCCATCTGCGCGGAGACCGACGTCGAGGCCGAACGGCTCGCCGCCTCGATCGACTTGCGCCGGCTGCAAATGGCCCGCGGCCAGGACGGTCCGATCATTCCGGCCGACGAGGCGGTGGCGATGCCGTACGCCGACGCCGACCGCGCGACCATGCGACGCGAACGTGCCCGCGCCATCGTCGGTACGCCCGCCAGCGTGCGTGACCGGATCCTGGAACTGCAGGCCGCCTTCGAGGCCGACGAGGTCATGGTGCTCACCATCACCGGCAGCTACGAATCGCGGCTGGCATCCTATGCGCTGCTCGCCGAGGCGTTCGGGCTGGTCGCCACCGCTATCGGGCAGGAGCTCGGCGGAAGCCGGCAAGCATGAGCGTTCACGATGACGATGCGAGCGATTTCAGGGTCTTCGCCACCCTGCGCCGCATCCTGTTCGTCGCGACACCGGTGGGCGCGCTGGCATGCCTGACCGGACACCTCGGCGGCTGGTACTCGGCGGC
>JAYTTO010000311.1:0-7360 GCA_043744975.1 Betaproteobacteria bacterium
CAAGGGCGCCGACGTCGGCGCCGACCTCGTCGGCAAGGTCGAAGCCGGCATCCCGGAAGACGACCCGCGCAACCCGGCGGTGATCGCCGACAACGTGGGTGACAACGTCGGCGACTGCGCCGGCATGGCCGCCGACCTGTTCGAGACCTACGCGGTGACCGTGATCGCCACCATGTTGCTCGGCGGCATGATGCTCAAGGGCCTGGGCGAAAAAGCGGTCATCTATCCGCTGGTGCTCGGCGGCGTATCGATCATCGCTTCGATCGTCGGCACCTTCTTCGTCAAGACCAAGGAAGGCAGCAAGATCATGAACGCCCTGTACAAGGGCGTCGCGGTCTCCGGCATTCTCGCCGCCATCGCCTTCTGGTTCGTGACCCAGTGGCTGATGAGCGACGTGGGCACCGTGATTCCCGAACTGTCCGTCGTCAAGCTGTTCGGCGCCTCGCTGGTCGGCCTGGTGCTCACCGCGCTGATGGTGGTGATCACCGAGTATTACACCGCCACCGAGTACGGCCCGGTGCGCCACGTGGCCGCTGCGTCGCAGACCGGGCATGCCACGAACATCATCGCCGGGATTGGCGTGTCGATGAAGTCCACGGCCCTGCCGGTGCTTGCCGTGTGCCTCGCGATCTGGTCGGCGCATGCGATGGCCGGGCTGTACGGCATCGCCGTCGCCGCGACCGCGATGCTCTCCATGACCGGCATGATCGTCGCCCTGGACGCTTACGGCCCGATCACCGACAACGCCGGCGGCATCGCCGAAATGGCCGGCCTGCCGTCGAAGATCCGCGACATCACCGATCCGCTCGACGCGGTCGGCAACACGACCAAGGCCGTCACCAAAGGCTACGCCATCGGCTCTGCCGGTCTGGCCGCGCTGGTGCTGTTTGCCGACTACACCCACAACCTCGAAGCCGCCGGCAAGGCTGCCGTGTTCGACCTGTCGAACCACATGGTCATCATCGGCCTGTTCATCGGCGGCCTGGTCCCCTACCTGTTCGGCGCCATGGCCATGGAAGCCGTCGGCCGTGCCGCGGGTTCGGTCGTCGAGGAAGTCCGGCGCCAGTTCAAGACCATCCCCGGCATCATGGAAGGCACTGCCAAGCCGGACTACTCCAAGGCGGTCGACCTGCTGACCAAGTCGGCCATCAAGGAGATGATCCTGCCGTCGATCCTGCCGGTGCTGGTGCCGGTGCTCGTCGGTTTCATCCTCGGCAAGGAAGCGCTCGGGGGTCTCCTGATCGGCACCATCGTCACCGGCCTGTTCGTCGCCATCTCGATGACCACCGGCGGCGGCGCCTGGGACAACGCCAAGAAGTACATCGAGGACGGTCATTACGGCGGCAAGGGCTCGGATGCCCACAAGGCGGCAGTGACCGGCGATACCGTCGGCGACCCGTACAAGGACACCGCCGGTCCCGCGGTAAACCCGTTGATCAAGATCATCAACATCGTCGCGCTGCTGCTGGTGCCCCTGCTCTGACACCAAACCGACCGGCGTGAAACGACAACGGCTCCTGCGGGAGCCGTTGTCGTTTCCGGATGTCATCCGTGAATCTGTTGTGATATCTGGCTCGTATCATCGGCAGATGCAGTCTGGGTAACAGACTGCATTCACGTGCCGGGTGCGCCGCAATCGAGCGGCGTACCTCTCAACCTACCTATTGGGAGAACACCATGAAGACCACCACCACACTGACCGGAATCGCAATGGCGGCCGCTGCCGCCGTCCTGCTCACCGCCGGCTGCAGCACGATGAAGTCCGAGGGCTCCACCGGCACCACGATGGCCAAAATGCATTGCGAGGGCGCGACGTCCTGCAAGGGCCAGGGCGCGTGCAAGACCGCCAAGAACGCGTGCAAGGGCCAGAACGCGTGCAAGGGCCAGGGTTGGGTCGAAGCCAGCAGCGCCGCCGAATGCAAGATAATCAAGGATAATCTGGGCAGGTCCTAAGGCGCGCCTCCGCCTCTACCGTCGGCATGCCGGGCAACGCGGTGCGCGTGGCAAGGCATGCCGGGATTTTCTGCCGCTCGACTGGTCGTATCGGACCTCCATGACTGCCCTGTACGGATTCGGACTCGGGCTGCGGCCTGTGCATTACCCTGAGATCCTCGACGGCGCGGCGCGGCCTCACGTCGACTGGTTCGAGGCGATCACCGAGAACTACCTCGTCCCGGGAGGCAGGCCGCTGGCGAATCTCGATCGTGTGCGCCGGGATTGGCCGGTGGTTCTGCACGGCGTGTCGCTGTCGATCGGCGGCACCGATCCGCTGGATCTCGACTACCTCGCACAGGTCCGGTCCCTGGTGCAGCGCATCGAACCCGTGTGGGTGTCCGACCATCTGTGCTGGACCGGCGTCGATGGCGCCAATCTGCACGACCTGCTGCCCCTCCCCTACCGCGAGGATGTCGTCGACCATGTGGTCGAGCGGGTCCTGCAGGTCCAGGATTTTCTCGGGCGGCGGATGCTGCTGGAGAATGTATCGAGCTATGCGGCATTCCGCGAATCTGATCTGTCCGAATGGGCGTTCCTCGCGCAAATCGCCGAGCGCGCCGATTGCGACCTGTTGCTCGACGTCAACAACGTCTACGTGTCGGCCTGCAACCATGGTTTTGACGCGTACGAATACATCGACGCGCTGCCGGCTGGGCGAATCCGGCAGATCCACCTTGCCGGGCACTCGCAGGGCGATGGCCTGCTCATCGATACCCACGACGCCCCGGTGACGGACGCGGTCTGGGCCCTCTATGGGCACGCGATCGAACGGCTCGAATACGTGCCGACGATGATCGAACGCGACGACAACATCCCGGACCTCGCCACTCTGATAGCCGAACTTGACCATGCCAGACGAATTGCCGGCGCCACGTCCACCGGGAGCCTCGCGGCATGACACCTCTGGCCTGCCTGCAACGCGACCTGCAGGCCAGCATCCTCGACGGCACCACAGCCGGCAGGGTCCACGTGGCCGGCCGCACCGACGACGAACGGCTCGCCCGGCTCGGGGTCTACCGGCACGCCTATGGCGCGCGGCTGGCGGAAGTGCTGGCCAACGACTTCCCGGCGCTGCTCGCGCACCTCGGCAGCGATCACTTCGGCAGGCTCGCCAGCGGCTACGTCGCTTCGCGCCGCTCGGTGCATCGCAACGTCCGCTGGTACGGGGGCGAGTTCCCTTCGTACGTCAAGATCGCGCATGACGCGATCGCCAGCGACCTGGCGCGGCTCGAATGGATCCTGGGCCGGGCATTCGATGCCCCAGACGCGGCGCTGCTCCAGCATGCGGACCTGATGGGTATCCCCGCAGAGAGATGGGCGGGCGCGCGGTTCGTGCTGCACCCGTCGGCGCAGCGTGCGGACCTGTCGGCGGCGGCAGTACCTGCATGGAGGCGTGCCAGGCTCGGCGAACCTGCGGCATCGGATGGCGTCGGCGGCACTGCGGCGTTGCTGGTGTGGCGCAAGGAACATGAGCCGTATTTCCGGGTGCTGGCGGCCGACGAGGCATGGGCCGTCGACGCGACGCTGGGGCGCGCCGCCTTCGCCGACGTCTGCGAAGGTCTGTGCCGCTGGCACACGCCCGAGGATGCGCCGACCCGGGCGGCAACCCTGCTGGGCAATTGGATCACCGACGCCCTGGTGGCGTGGGTCGAGTATTAGACCGCCTCTGCGGGCATCCACCGCGGCGAAACGGCGCCACGGACGTCAGTGCAACCGCGAATCACCGCCGGTGTCGGCTTCGGCTTCGTCGAGATCTCCGTCGTGTACTTCATCGCCGTTGCCCTCACCTTCGTCATCGTCGTCGTCGGCACCCTTGCCCGCCTCGGGCATCGACAACCAGAGTTCGTAGCCGTCCGGGTCCTGCACGAAGCACTCCCGGGCACCATAGCCGGTCAGCGCGATCTCGCTGACGTCAACGCCTGCGGCCACAAGACGTCGGCGCATGTCGTCGATGTCGGCGGGCCGGATGTAGAGTACCCAGCTCTGTCCGAGCGCCGGTTCGAGCGTTATCTGCTGGTCGGGCGTGAGTTGCTGCAGCATCAGTTCCGCCACGCCGGAGCGCAGCCAGCACCAGACCGTCGCGCCGGCGGCGTCGTCGAAATGATCGACCAGCGAGAAGCCGAAGAAATCCCGGTAAAAAGCGATCGACCGACGCAGGTCGGACACGCCGAGGGAGGGCAGCAGCTTCTTGACGCGCAGTGGTTCACGATCGCTCATGGTCAGTAGCTCGTGTCGCCGACGACACAGTGATTGTTGACGCAGGCAGGCTTCGGCTGCCGCGCCCGCTCGCAAGTCGAGGGGCGCGGCGTGTTTCGGAGAAGTTCCTGCTCCAGGAAGGTGATCTCCGCCACGCGCGTTTCGATCCTGGCCTTGATCTCAAGCGCATTGTTGTACACCACCCATGTGGTCGGATTGCCACAGGCATCGGCGCCCATCGGCATGACCCGGCAGAAGGCCACGTTGCCACAGACCGGCTCGCCGATGGTCGCGGTGAGTTCACGCTGCAGTCGTATCAGCGCTTCGGCATCGCTTTCGGCAAGGGCATCGACACCAGGCGCCGCCAGCCCAGCCAGAAGGACAAGACGATGCGCCACCGGGCGCGCGGCGCCGGCCATCACGCGATGGTGACCTCGGGCGAGAGATACACGTCCTGGATGGCATTGAGCAGCGCGACACCATCCTTCATCGGCTTCTGGAAGGCCTTGCGCCCGGAGATCAAACCCATGCCGCCGGCCCGCTTGTTGATCACGGCGGTCCGCACCGCGTCCTGCAAGTCGTTCTCGCCCGAAGCTCCGCCCGAGTTGATCAGCCCCGCACGGCCCATGTAGCAGTTGGCAACCTGGTAGCGCGTCAGGTCGATCGGGTGGTCCGAGACGAGATCGGTATACATGCGCTTGTCGTTCTTGCCGTACGGATTTTCCTTGGTGTTGAGCGCCAGGTAGCCGCCGTTGTTCTCCGGCAGCTTCTGCTTGATGATGTCGGCCTCGATCGTGACCCCAAGATGGTTCGCTTGACCCGTCAGGTCGGCAGAGACGTGGTAGTCCTTGTCGGTCTTGAAGGCGCTGTTGCGCAGGTAGCACCACAGCACGGTGGTCAGCCCCAGATCGTGCGCCTCTGCAAACGCCTCGCTCACCTCGACGATTTGCCGCGTCGATTCGGCCGAACCGAAATAGATTGTCGCGCCGACCGCGACGGCGCCCATGTCGCGGGCCTGGCGGATGCGGGCGAAGCGGATCTGGTCGTACTTGTTCGGGTAGGTGAGGAACTCGTTGTGGTTGAACTTGAGCAGGAACGGGATCTTGTGCGCGTACTTGCGCGAGACGGCGCCGAGTACGCCCAGGGTGGACGCCACGGCATTGCAGCCGCCTTCGATCGCGAGCTTCACGATGTTCTCGGGGTCGAAGTACGCGGGATTCTTCGCAAACGAAGCTCCGGCGCTGTGCTCGATGCCCTGGTCGACGGGCAGAATCGACACGTAACCGGTGCCGCCCAGGCGCCCGTGGTCGAACAGTTGCTGCAGGCTTCGCAGGACCGGCGCCGGGCGGTCGCTGGGCGCGAAGATCCGGTCGACAAAATCCGGCCCCGGCACATGGATCGCGCTCTTCGGTATCGCCTTCGAGACATGCGTTAGCAGCGGGGCGGCGTCTGCGCCGAGAATGCCGGCGATGTCGGTGGTCATGTCGGGAAGCTCCGG
Organism: Betaproteobacteria bacterium; assembly: GCA_043744975.1. Classification (GTDB taxonomy): domain Bacteria; phylum Pseudomonadota; class Gammaproteobacteria; order Burkholderiales. The sequence goes on from JAYTTO010000311.1 coordinate 5,690, forward strand.
GGTTGGGTTGCGTGCTCTGGCGGCCGCTGTCGACCGCCAGAGGGTATGGGCACCATTATCGCGTTGCCGCGGCTGCCCGACAACGACGGCGACAACCCTATAATTGCCCGCTCCCTACCACGTCAGGATCACCGATGAAATTCAGCCTGGGACCACGCCGTGTCGAAACCGGCCGCAACGTATACATCGCCCACAACGCCACCGTCATCGGTTCGGTCCGCCTCGCCGACGAATGCAGCGTCTGGTTCAACGCCGTGATCCGCGGCGACAACGATCTCATCGGCATCGGCGAGCGCTCCAATATCCAGGACGGCGCCGTCCTGCATACCGACACGGGTGTGCAGTTGCTCATCGGCGCCGGCGTCACGATCGGTCACCAGGTCACGCTGCACGGCTGCAGCATCGGCGACGGCAGCCTGATCGGCATCAAGAGCGTCGTGCTGAACAACGTGAAGATCGGCCGGTCGTGCCTGGTCGGCGCCAACGCGCTGATCACGGAGGGCAAGGAGTTTCCGGACCGCTCGCTCATCATCGGCGCCCCCGCGAAGGCCGTCCGCACCCTGACCGACGAGGAGGTCGCACGCCTTGCGGAGAATGCCGAGCACTATGTTCGCAAGATCGCGACCTATCGGGAGCAGTTCGCGGCGCAGGACTAGCCGTCAGGACGCCGCGCCGATGCTCTGCACGGCCACGGCCCTGCTGACCCTGGCGCTGGCTTGGTGCGGCGCCGCGCTGTGGATCGACCTGCCGCCCCGCAGCCTGCCGGCCGATGCCGTTGCCGTCCTGGTGCCTGTCGTCGGGCTCGGCGTTTTGTTCGCGACCGGGACCGGCTGGCGCGGGCCGGGCGCGGCAATGCTCCTGATCGGCCTGGTCGTCGCCTGGTGGTGCTCGCTGCAACCGCGCGGAGACAGGGACTGGCTCGACGACGTCGCGCGCACGCCGACAGCGAACGTGGCGGGCGCAGCCGTGACAGTAAGCAATGTCCGCAACTTCCGCTACGGAGCCACCGATCTTGCGGTCGAGCAGCGCTGGGAAACCCGCACCTACGACCTCGATCGCCTCGACGCGCTCGACCTGTTCATCTCCAACTGGGGTCCGACGCTCTACGTGCACACGATCCTCAGCTGGCACTTCACGAACGGGGCGCCACTGGCGATCTCGATCGAAACCCGCAAGGAAAAGGGTGAGGAATACTCCGCCATCAAGGGATTCTTCCGCCAGTACGAGCTGGTGTATGTCGCGGCAGACGAACGCGACGTCGTTGGGGTGCGTGCCGGGCCGCGCGGCGAGCGCGTCCAGTTGCATCGCCTGCGGACCACCCCCGCGGAGCGGCGCGGGCTGCTCATGGCATATCTGCAGGCGATGAATTCCCTGGCCGCTGAACCCCGCTGGTACCACGCGATCTGGGCGAACTGCACCACGGAGATCTGGCAGCACGTACGCCGGGTGGTGCCGGGCGCGGGGCTAGATCTGCGGGTCTTCGTCAACGGCGGCGTGGTCGCCCTGTTGCGCGACCGCGAGCGACTCGATCCCGCCATGCCGCTGGCCCGGCTCGAATCGGACGCGGACATCACGGCAGTCGCGACCGCGGCACGCGACGACGATCGCTTTTCGCAGCGCATCCGCGCCGGACTGGTGGGCTTCCGGTCCCGGCAATGACCGCACCACGCC
>JAYTTO010000312.1:0-3207 GCA_043744975.1 Betaproteobacteria bacterium
CTGCTGCGCGACGCGCCGGGGCGCGGTCTCATGGTCGCTCCTCTCGACGCGGAGCATGTCCGCAACCTCTACGAAGTGCGCGGCGTGCTCGACGGGCTGGCAAGCGGCAAGGCGGCGGAGCGCGGCAGCGCCGAGGCGAAGATCGACGGGCCGGGTTTCATCGAGCGCGGACGGGCCGCGGTGAAGAGCCGTTCGATCCCCCGCATGATCGCCACCGACATGGATTTCCATTTCTATCTGTACGGTCTGGCGGGAAATCCGCTGGTGGCTGAAACCAGCGCGGCCCACTGGAGCTATCTGCGCCGGGTCATGGGCGAGGTGTTGCTGCATGGCGAAACGCCGACCGACATCTGGGATCAGCACGAAGCCATCCTCGGCGCCGTGATCGCGGGCGACGTGGGGGAAGCCGAGCGACTGGCCCGCGGCCACATCTCCGAGGCGTCCGACATCCTCACGGCCGGGCTCGCCAATTTTCCGAAAGTGCAGCCGATAGCGGTGGCCGCGCGCCGGGGCAGAAGCAGAAACTGATTCGTCCATGAGTCGTACGAGCGCCCGGACATCTCGATCCGGCGTCGATACGGAGGAGAAGATTCGATGAGCACGGTACCGGATACCGCCGGTGTGTCCGCGCAGGTGGAGCTGGAAGAGCGTACCTACCGCAAGGTGACCCGACGGCTGGTGCCGTTCCTGTTCCTTTGCTACCTCGCGGCTTATCTCGACCGGGTCAACGTCGGTTTCGCCAAGCTGCGAATGCTCGATGACCTCGGCTTCAGCAACACGGTATACGGGTTCGGCGCCGGCATATTCTTTCTCGGCTATGTGTTGTTCGAGGTGCCGAGCAACATCATCCTGCACCGGGTCGGCGCGAGGGTGTGGATCGCGCGGATCATGATCACCTGGGGTCTGGTCGCCGGCACGATGGTGTTCGTCAGGACCCCGACGCAGTTCTACATCCTGCGTTTCCTGCTGGGTGTGGCGGAGGCCGGGTTCATCCCCGGCGTGCTGCTGTATCTCACCTACTGGTTTCCCGCGGCGCGTCGCGGCCGGATCGTGGCGATGTTCCTGGCGGCGATCCCGATGTCGAGCATCATCGGCGGCCCGTTGTCGGGCTGGATTCTGCGCGCGTTTTCCGACACTGGTGGCCTGAGCGGATGGCAATGGCTGTTCCTGCTCGAAACCATCCCCTCGCTGTTGCTCGGTGTGGTCACGCTGTTCTATCTGGATGACCGGGTCAGCGCCGCGAACTGGCTGGATACGGAAGAGAAACGCATCGTGTCGGCTGGTGTGGTCGCCGAAGCGACCGGCAAGGAAGGCCACTCCAGTCTCGCCGATGCCTTCAGGAGCGGTCGCGTCTGGGTACTCGGCCTGGCGTACTTCTGCTTCGCCAATGGCATCTACGTCATCAGTTTCTGGCTGCCCACCCTCATCCAGCAGAAGGGCGTGGCCGACCCGGTCGAGATCGGGTTCCTGACCGCCATCCCGTACACCGTCGCCATCGTGGCGATGATCTACGTCAACGCCCGCGCCGACCGGGCCCGTGAACGTCGCTGGCACACCGTCGTGCCCTGCCTGCTGGCGGGCGCGGGCCTGATGGCGAGCGCGGTGCAAACCGACAACCTGGTGCTGGCGATGCTCGCGCTGACCCTGGCCACGGCTGGTGCGACCACCACGCTGGCAGCGTTCTGGAGCCTGCCCTCGGCATTTCTCGGCGGTGCGGCGGCCGCGACCGGCATCGCGCTGATCAATTCGCTCGGCAACATCGCCGGCTTCGTCAGCACCACGCTGGTCGGCTGGATGACCGATCTGACCGGCAATACCCAGTCGACACTCTACTTCTTCGGCGCGCTCATGTTCGTTGGTGGCGCGCTGGTGCTCACGATCCCGGCGCGGCTGGTCAACCGGTAAGTCCGCGTCACCAACTTCATTCCAGATCACCATGGACGCCTTCGAATACGGAACCCTTTATCAATCGCTCCTGCGCACGGTTCGCAAGCATGGCGAACGGTCTGCCTACGCGGTGCCGCCGATGGCGGGGCGGGCGTACCACCCCGGAGGGTTCGAGATCACCTGGTCGCAGACGCTGGCGGGGGTCGAGGAGAAGCGGCGAATCTATGCCAATGCAGGCTATGGTCGCGGACACCGTGTCGCGATGCTGTTCGACCAGCGGCCGGAGTTCTTCTTTCACTACTACGCGCTCAATGCGCTCGGCGTCGGGGTCGTGCCGATCAACCCCGACTACCGGCGCGACGAGATCCGCTACGTGGTCGAGCACTCGGAGGCGAGTCTCGCGATCGCGACCGACAGCCGGCTGGAAGAGATGCAGGCGGTCGCGGCCGACATCGGCGGCGGGCTGCCGGTGGTGTCGCTGGAGCGCTTTCCCGACCGGCTGCCGGCGCCGGTCGTGCCGGCGCAATCCGGGGTGCCTGATGCCGGCACCGAAGCGGCGCTGATCTACACCTCGGGCACCACCGGGCGTCCCAAGGGTTGCATCCTCACCAACGAGTATTTCCACACTTTCGGCGCCTGCTATCTGTCGCTCGGCGGCCGGCTTGCGATGCGCGAAGGCGAGGAGCGCCTGTACAACCCGCTGCCGTTGCATCACGCCAACTGCCTGTCGGTTTCGACGCCGGCCATGCTGCTCAGCGGCGGCTGTCTGATCTTCCCCGATCGTTTTCACGCGGGCACCTGGTGGCAGGACCTGATCGCCACCCGTGCGACTGCGGCGCAGTTCCAGGGAATCATCCCGAACATTCTGCTCAAGCTGCCGCCGTGTCCGGAAGAGCGCGAACACCGGGTCCGGTTCGCACTGTGCGCAGGGGTGGAACCGAGCCAGCACGAGGTGTTCGAGAAGCGCTTCGGCTTTCCGGTGGTCGAGATGTGGGCGATGTCGGAGACCGGCCGGCTGATCAGCGACAATCACGAGCCGCGCTCGATCCACACCCGTGCGTTCGGGCGGTCGAACCCGTGGGTCGAGGCGCGCGCCGTCGACGGGCACGATGTCGATGCGCCGGTCGATGTGCCCGGCGAACTGGTCATCCGCCACAGCGCCGCCACCCCGCGCAAGGGATTCTTCTCCGGCTACCTCAAGAATCCGCAGGCGACCGAGGAAGCCTGGCGCGACGGCTGGTTCCACACCGGCGACATGGTGGTGCGCGACGCCGACGGTGTGTTCCATTTCGTCGATCGCCTGAAGAACATCATCCGCCG
>JAYTTO010000313.1:0-2669 GCA_043744975.1 Betaproteobacteria bacterium
CTGGTGGAGCCCCACTTCATGGCCGGCTACTCGGGCGGGCGCAAGGTGATCGCCCCCGGCATCGCCCATCGCGACACCATCACGACGTTCCACAGCCACCGCTTCATGGCCGACCCCAAAGCGGAGAACTGCGTCCTCGACGGCAACCCCCTGCATCGCGAGCAGCTTGCCATCGTGCAGATGCTCGGCCCGGTGCTGGCGGTCAACACCGTGCTCGACGAACACCGCCGGCTGTCGTTCGTCAACTACGGCGAGATCGTCGCCAGCCATCTCGATTCGGTCGCTTTCGCGCGGCGCTTTTCGGTCGTCCCGGTGCCCCGACGGTTCAGCACAGTGGTCACCAGCGCGGCCGGGTATCCGCTCGACAAGACCTACTACCAGACCGTCAAGGGGATGGTCGCGCCGATGGACATCCTGGAACACGGCGGCAACCTGGTGATCGCCTCGGAATGTTCGGAAGGCATGGGCTCGGAGGAATTCATCGAGGCCCAGAAGCGCCTCATCGGGCTCGGCGCCGACGGCTTCATCCGCGACATCGCCGCCAAGACCCATGCCGATGTCGACGAATGGCAGACCCAGATGCAGATCAAGCCGATGCGCATGGCCCGCATCCACCTCTATGCCGGCGGGCTGGCCGCTGCCGACCTCGCCCTCACCGGCGTCGATACTGTCACATCCGTGACCGATGCCATCAACCGCAGCGTTGCCGAGAGCGGCGACCGACACATCGCCGTGATTCCCGAGGGACCTTACGTGGTTCCGATCTACGCGCCCGGCAGTTGATGCGCCCGGTTCGTCGTTCCGGAACACCAAATTGGTGCGCCGAGGTGGAACTATCCGGCGCGAGTCTGTACAAAGCGGCGTGCGCATGACTTGCCCAATCTGTTCGACTCCATCGCTGCCGCGTTGACCACGCCGGCGTTGACCATCCCCTTGACCATCCATTTTCCCCCGCCCTCGATGTGGTTTCGGGCTGTCTGCGGACTGGCAGTGGTGATGCTGTTCGCCGGTCTGTTGTGGAACCCCGTCGGGGGCGTAGTGGCGGCGGACCATGGCGATGCAGCCGGAATGGCAATGATCGAGTCGCTCGATGACCCGGATCTGCCGCAGCCGCACGCGCCTTCGCCGGCGGACGTCGATGCCACGTATCGCTCTTGCCGGATGCCCGGCATTGCCGGCGTCGCCATGGCCGACCTGACGCCCATGCCCGGGCCGGTTCCGGTCCCTCCCGAACGCCCCCCTCGCGCCTGAACCCGGTAGCGCCTGCAGCGATACCCTTACTGGCATACTCGTTGCCGCCGCGGTAGGCGCAGCAGTCTTTCCCGCAGTCCATTGCATCACCCGATCCGGGGCGAGCGACTTCGCCATCACGGATCAGCTTCTTACACTTGCGATCGATGAACCCGATATCGCCGTTTCAAATCCTGCTCGGCACGCTCTGTCTGTCGCTGCTGGCGTCCGCCATGCCCGTCGGCGCCGAAACGCTCACCCTGGAGCGAGCGCTGCAACTCGCCGAACGCTACAGCCCACGATTGCAGATCGCCGCCGCCGAGGTCGACCGCGCCATCAGCGGCATCAGCACGGCGCGCACCTTCCCGAACCCCGAACTCGAGGTGTTCAGCGGTGGCGTCAGGGGTCGCGTTCCCGGGACCACCTCAGGCCAGGGGACCAGCTTGAGCATCGGCCAGCCCATCGACCTGCCGATTCAGCGTGCGCCCCGAATCCGTGCGGCCGAAGCCGGCTTCGACAGCTCCCGCTTCGCACTGCTGGAGGCGCGGCTGCTGGTGCGGGCCGATGTGCAGCAGGCGTTCTACTCGGTCCTGCGACGCCACGCCGAGTTCGACCTCGCCATGGACAACCAGCGGCTGCTGGAACAGATCCGCAATCGGATCGCACTGCGGGTAAAGGTCGGCGAGGGGGCCAAGTTCGAACTGGTGCGCGCCGATGCCGAACTGGCAAGCGCGGTCAATCAGGCCAACAGCGCCAAGCTGCGGGTGGCGCAGGCGCTGGCGACCCTGCGCGTACTGATCGGCGCGCCATTGCCGGCCGACACCGACGTCAGTGGCGAACTCGCGGCCTACACCCTGGATGAACCGCTGGAAACCCTGAGCCGGCGCGTGCTCGAGCGCTATCCGTTGCTGCAGCAGGCACGCGCCGAGATCCGCGTCGCCGAGAACCGCCTCGAATCCGAGCGTGCCCAGCGGGTGCCCCGCCCTACGCTCTTTGCCGGCGTCGACCGCGATCCGGAGCAGCAACGCAGCCTGTTCGGCATCTCGATCCCGATCCCGGTCTGGGATCGGCGCAAAGGCCCGATCGGCGAAGCCGTGGCCCGCTTCCAGCAGGCCACGGCGACGGCCGAACTGCTGCGCATCCAGACTCTGGGCGAGATCGAACTGAACTACAGCCGCCTGCTCGTCGCCCGCCAGCAGATCGCGGCATTCGAAGGCGGCCTGCTGAAGCAGGCCGAGAGCGCACTCAAGGTTGCGGAAGCCGCATTCCGTTTCGGCGAACGCGGCTTCATCGAGGTGCTCGATGCGCAGCGCGTGCTGCGAACCGTGCGTGCAGATTTCCTCAACGCCCGCTTCGAAAAGCAGTCCGCGCTCACCGAGATCGAGCGCCTGACTGCGAAAGACCTTACCGGAGACCTGAGATGACAACCCCCCCAGCCT
>JAYTTO010000314.1:0-2926 GCA_043744975.1 Betaproteobacteria bacterium
GCCGGTGCCGGCGCTCTGGATCGGGGCGCCGGTGTTGGACGCGTCGAACTGGTAGTTGAAGACTACCTTCAAGCCGTTGCCGAGGTCTTCGGTCGAGGCCAGGTTGAAGTTCGAATAGTTGGACGTGATGAAGTAGTTTGTACCACCCTTGGCACCATAGCCGCCAAGGCTGGTGACGCCCGCAGGAGCAGCAGCGGTGCCGTCATTCGAACGACCGCCCGCGGGACCGGCGTTGTAGGTGCCGCTGATGGTGACATCGGCCATTGCCGGGACGGCAAAGCCGGCGGCGAGGGCCAGAACCAGAAGTTTCTTGTTCATCTCATCTCCTAAAAGTGTTGGGCCTGCAGGGCGCGACTGTTTGCACGGCTCCAGAGGTGCGGCGCGCCATGCCCTCCAGGTTTTCCCCCTTGTTTCATGGGGCAGGCGGATTCTGGCCGTCACCGGCGCCCCGGCGCAATCGAAAACTGCAGAAATTTCCGTGTTTGTGGTTTTTTTACAACAGTATTTTTTATTGCGATGCGGCATATGCCGCCTGCGGCAGTTCGTCAATGAAATTAGCAAATTAGCCCGTAAACCTAACAATCGATCGAGGTTTGGATGCGGGACGTGTGGCGTGGCCGCCACCTGCTACGCCGGCGCGAACGGTACCTTGCCATCCGCCGTTCAGGCGTCCGGGAACACCCGCTTCAGCTCGGCGCCGGGATCGGGGGCACGCATGAATGCCTCGCCTACCAGGAAGGCATTGACACCCCGGTCGCGCATCCGCTTCACGTCCTCCGGGGTGAAGATGCCGCTCTCGGTGATGACCACCTTGCCTGGGGGAATCCGGTCGAGCAGCGCCAGGGTGGTGTCGAGCGTGGTGTCGAAGGTCCGCAGGTTGCGATTGTTGATGCCGAGCAGCGGCGACCGCAGCGCCCGCGCCCGCTCGAATTCAGCCGCGTCGTGGACTTCGACCAGGACGGCCAGGCCAGCGTCGATCGCTGCCTGTTCGAGCTCGCTCAGTTGTCCGTCGTCGAGCGCGGCGACGATGAGCAGGATGCAGTCCGCCCCCATGGCCCGGGCCTCCGTCACCTGGTAGGGGTCGATCATGAAGTCCTTGCGCAGGACCGGGAGTTCGCACGCCGCCCGCGCGGCCTTCAGGTAATCGGCACTTCCCTGAAAGAACTCGACATCGGTCAGCACCGACAGGCAGGCGGCACCGTGGGCCGCATAACTGCGGGCGATCGCGGCCGGATCGAAATCGGCACGCAGCACACCGCGGCTCGGACTGGCCTGCTTGATCTCGGCGATGACCGCGGGCCTGCCTGCCGCGATGCGCGAGCGCAGCGCGCCGATGAAGTCGCGGGCCGGGGCCATGCCGACAATGCCGCGTTCCAGCACCGCTCGCGGGATGGCGGCCTGCGCCGTGGCGATCTCGCGGCGCTTGACCGCGATAATACGTTCGAGGATGTCGCTCATGTTTGGGGTGCCGCGAGCTTCCGGGTCAGTGCGACAAAGGCATCGAGCTTGCGGCGCGCTGAGCCGTCTGTCATCAGATCGAGCGCGAGCGCCACGCCGGCTTCGTGGCCAGGCGCGCATCCGGCCGTGTAGATCGCGGCCCCGGCGTTGAGCGCCACGATGTCGCGGGCCGGACCGGGGGTCCCCGACAGCGCCGAGAGCATCAACCCCATCGAGGCCTCGCGGTCGGCCGCGCGGATGCCATCGATCCAGGCCGCGGCGAGCCCGAACTGCCGGGGATGGATGGTGTATTCGCGCACGACACCGTCGCGGAGCTCGCCGACCATGGTATCGCCGGAGATCGAGATCTCGTCCAGGCCTTCCATGCCGTGCACCACCATCACATGCCGGCTGCCGAGGCGCTGGAGAACACGCGACTGGATCCCGACGAGGTCGGCATGGAACACGCCCATGACCTGATTCGGCGCACCCGCCGGATTGGTGAGCGGGCCGAGGATGTTGAAGATGGTGCGCACGCCGAGCTCGCGCCGGACCGGTGCCGCGTACTTCATGGCGCCGTGATGGGCCGGTGCGAACATGAAGCCGACGCCGACCTCGCGGATGCATTGCGCCACCTGCGCCGGCGACAGCGCGATGTTCGCGCCGAGCGCTTCGAGCACATCCGCGCTGCCGGACTTGCTCGAGACCGAACGGCCGCCATGTTTCGCCACCCTGGCTCCGGCGGCCGCCGCCACGAACGCCGCGGCCGTCGAGATATTGAAGGTGTGGGCGCCATCGCCCCCGGTACCGCAAGTGTCCACCAGTCGCTCGACGTCGCCGACATCGACCCGGGTAGCGAACTCGCGCATGACCATGGCCGCGGCGGTGATCTCCCCAATGGTCTCCTTCTTCACCCGCAGCCCGGTGACCACGGCGGAGATCAGCGTTGGCGAGACCTCCCCGCTCATGATCTGGCGCATGAGCGAGAGCATCTCCTCGTGGAAGATCTCGCGATGCTCGATGACCCGGATCAGTGCCTCCTGCGGCGTCACGCCCTTGCTCCCTCGAGAAAGTTACGCAGCATTGCATGACCATGTTCGGTCAGGATCGACTCGGGATGGAACTGGACGCCCTCCACCGCCAGCTCGCGATGGCGCACCCCCATGATCTCGCCGGCGTCGGTCCAGGCGGTGACTTCGAGCACATCCGGAGCGGTGTCCGGGTCGATCACCAGCGAGTGGTACCGGGTGGCGGTGAATGGGTCCGGCAGTCCGCGGAAAACGCCCTCGCCCCGGTGGCGGATCGGCGAGGTCTTGCCGTGCATCACCCGCTTCGCATGCACGATGTGGCCGCCGAAGGCATCGCCGATCGACTGATGGCCGAGGCACACGCCCAGGATCGGAATCCGGCCGGCAAACGTCCGGATCGCAGCGACCGAGACGCCCGCCTCTTTCGGCGTGCAGGGTCCGGGCGAGATCACGATATGCGA
>JAYTTO010000315.1:0-2287 GCA_043744975.1 Betaproteobacteria bacterium
AGCGGCAGGTAGCCGCCGGTGATGCCCTTCGACAGGCACAGGAAATCCGGCCGGATGCCGGCCTGCTCGTGCGCGAAGAAGGTGCCGGTGCGGCCGAAGCCGACGGCGATCTCGTCCGCGATCAGGTGCACGTTGAACCGCGTGCAGATCGCGCGCACCCGACGCAAGTACTCAGGATGATGCATCGCCATGCCGGCGGCACATTGCACCAGCGGTTCGACGATGAACGCGGCGATCTCGTCGGCATGACGCTCGAGATGCTGCTCGAGCGCAAGCGCGGCGCGGACGGCATGGGCCGCCGCCGTCTCGCCCGGCGCGGCGAGGCGCCAATCCGGGCTCGGCACCACGTCCGCCGCGCGCAGCAGCGGCTCGTAGGCCCTGCGGAACACCTCGACGTCGGTCACGCCCAGCGCGCCGATAGTCTCGCCGTGATAGCCCTGCGCCACGGCCACATAGCGGTGCTTGCGCGGGCGTCCGCGGTTGCGCCAGAAATGCGCACTCATCTTCAGCGCGATCTCGGTCGCCGACGCGCCGTCCGAGGCATAGAACGCGTGCCCAAGACCACCGCCCGCCAGCGCCGCCAGGCGCTCGGAGAGCTCGATCACCGGCTGGTGCGTGCAGCCGGCCAGGATCACGTGCTCGACCCGATGGAGCTGGGCCTCGATGGCGGCGACGATACGCGGCTCGCGATGGCCAAACAGGTTGACCCACCACGAACTGACCGCGTCGAGATAGCGCTTGCCGTCGGCGTCGCGGACCCACGCACCCTCTCCGCTCACGATCGGCACCATGGGCAAGCTCTCGTGCGCCTTCATCTGCGTGCAGGGGTGCCACACCGCCCGCAGGCTGCGCGCGACCAGCGCGGCATTCGCGCTGGTCGCCTCGACCGGGACCGTCATTCGACGATGCTCGCGACCGGCACGGACGCCGGCATGCCCGCAGCGCTGGCGGAACGTTCGCCCGCGACCACGGACAAGGCATCGGCCAGCGCCTCGACGTGCGCACGCTCGTGCCCGGCGGTCACGCAGATACGAAGCCGGCCGGTGCCCTCGGGGACGGTAGGCGGGCGGATGCCCGGCGCCCAGAAGCCGAGGTCTATAAGGCGATCGGCAAGTTGCATGGTCGCCGTGTTCGCGCCGACGATCAGCGGCTGGATGGCGGTGGCCGACGGCAGCAGGCGCCACGGCCACGCCGCGCTACGTGCCCGCAACAGCGCGGCATGCTCGCGGATGCGATCGCGCCGCCAGCCGTCCGCACGGATCAGTCGCAGACTGGCACTCACGGCGGCCGCCAGCAGGGGCGGGGTCGCTGTCGTGAACACATAGGTGCGCGCCCGCTGCACCAGCCAGTCGATGGCATCCGCCGCGCCGGCGACGAAGGCGCCGGAGACACCGGCGGCCTTGCCCAGTGTCGCCATGTAGAGCACGCGTTCGGAGCGGATGCCCAGATGCACGAGAGTGCCTTGGCCGTGCGGACCGAGCACGCCGAACCCGTGCGCGTCGTCGAGCAGCAGCCAGGCGTCGTGGCGTTCCGCGAGATCGGCGAGACCGGCAATCGGCGCGACGTCGCCGTCCATGCTGAACACCGCGTCGCTCACGATCACCTTGCCGGGAGAACGATTCGCGCGCAAGGCGGCTTCGAGCACATCGAGGTCGGCGTGCGGATAGACGTGCACCTCGGCACGAGAGAGGCGCGCACCATCGATGATGCAGGCGTGGTTCAGCGCATCGGAGAAGACCGCATCGCCACGACCGACCAGGGCCGGCAGGACGCCGGTGTTCGCCATGTAGCCGGACGCGAAGTACAGCGCCTTCGGCAGGCCGACGAACGCGGCCAGTTCGGCTTCGAGCTGTGCATGTTCGGCATGGTGGCCGGAGATCAGATGCGATGCGCTGGCGCCGACGCCATTGCGGCGGATCGACGCGATGGCGGCTTCGGCGATGGCCGGATGCGAAGCGAGCCCGAGGTAGTCGTTCGACGCGAACGCCACCAGCCTGCGCCCATCCACGTCGAGCGCCGGCCCTTGCGGACCGGAGACCACCCGCCGGCGGCGCAACAACGACTGCTGCTCGAGCCCGGCGAGCGCGCGGGCGAAGTCCGTCATGGCGTCACGCGCTAATACCGGTCACAAGGGCAAAGGTTCAGAGCGTCCGCATTCCCAACCGTTCGAGAAGCGTGCGGTCGCGGTCGACGTCGGGATTGCCGGTGGTGAGCAGCTTCTCGCCGTAGAAGATCGAGTTGGCGCCGGCCAGGAAACACAGCGCCTGCCCTTCGTCCGTCATCGCGG
>JAYTTO010000316.1:0-3911 GCA_043744975.1 Betaproteobacteria bacterium
CGATCCGGGCCAGCAGGCTCGCCAGCGCCGGCGCCGACACGCGTGCCGCGCCGAGCGGGATCTGGTCGCGGTTCAGGCGTGCCGATACCTCGCCCATCAGCCAATTCGCACACAGCTTCGGCTCCGCCGGCAGTTGCCGCACCATGGCCTCGAAGTAGTCGGCGATATCGCGCCCGCTGGTGAGCACCGCGACGTCGTAGGGCGCCAGCGCGTAGTCGCGCATGAAGCGTTCGCGCATCGCTGCCGGCAGCTCCGGCAGCTCGCGGCGGGTGGCTTCGATCCAGTCGTCGGAGATCTCGAGCGGTAGCAGGTCGGGATCGGGAAAGTAGCGATAGTCCTGCGCGTCTTCCTTGGAGCGCATGGAACGGGTCTCGTCGCGGTCGGGATCATACAGGCGGGTCTCCTGGATCACGGTGCCGCCGTCCTCGATCAGTTCGATCTGGCGCCGGACCTCGAACTCGATCGCGCGCTCGAGGAACCGGAACGAGTTCAGGTTCTTGACCTCGCAGCGCGTGCCCAGGCGCTCGCTGCCGCGCGGCCTGACCGAGACGTTGGCGTCGCAGCGGAAGCTGCCCTCTTGCATGTTGCCATCGCAGATGCCGATCCACTGCACCAGCGCATGCAGCGCCCGCGCATAGGCCACCGCTTCGGCCGACGACCGCATGTCGGGTTCGGAAACGATCTCAAGCAGCGGCGTGCCGGCCCGGTTCAGGTCGATGCCGCTCATGCCGGCGAAGTCCTCATGCAGGGACTTGCCTGCGTCCTCCTCCAGGTGGGCGCGGGTGAGGTGGATGTACTTCTCGGTGTCGCCGACCCGGATCGCGAGTCCGCCGCCCGACACCACCGGAATCTCGTACTGGCTGATCTGGTAGCCCTTGGGGAGATCGGGATAGAAGTAGTTCTTGCGCGCGAAGATCGAGCGGCGGTTGATCGTGCCGCCGACGGCGAGGCCGAGGCGGATCGCCCGCTCCACCGCCCCCCGGTTCAGCACCGGCAGCACGCCGGGCAGGGCGAGGTCGATGACGCTCGCCTGGGTGTTCGGTTCGGCGCCGAACGCGGTCGACACGCCGGAGAAGATCTTGGACCGCGTCGACAGCTGGGCATGGGTTTCGAGCCCGATGACGGTTTCCCATTCCATCGTCAGAATCCTTCCGGCACGCGCCGGTGCCAGTCGGTCGCGAGCTGGAACTGGTGGGCGGCGTTGAGCATGCGCGCCTCGTCGAAGTAGTTGGCCATCAACTGCAGCCCCACCGGGCGCTGGTGCGCCCCGAAGCCGCACGGAATGCTCATGCTCGGGATGCCGGCCAGGCTCCCGGGGATGGTGTAGAGGTCCGACATGTACATCGACACCGGATCGGCGGCCTTCTCGCCGAAGTCGAAGGCCACGCTGGTGGTGACCGGGCCGGCAATCACATCGCACTGGCCGAAGGCGTCGCGGAACTCGTTGGCGATCAGGCGCCGCACCTGCTGCGCCTTGATGTAATAGGCGTCGTAGTAGCCGTGCGACAGCACGTAGGCGCCGATCAGGATGCGGCGCTTGGGCTCGGGACCGAGGCCTTCGGCCCGCGACTTCTTGATCATGTCGGTCAGGTCGCGGTAGTCCTTCGCGCGATGGCCGTAGCGGACGCCGTCGAACCGGGAGAGATTGCTGGAGCACTCCGCCGGCGCCACAACGTAGTAGACCGGTATGCCCAGTTCGGCATTCGGCAGCGAGATGTCGACCAGGGTCGCGCCCAGGTCGCGATAGATGGCGAGGGCGGCGCGGATGGCGCTGTCGACGTCGGGCGTCAGGCCGGCGCCGAAGAACTCCTTCGGCACGCCGATGCGCAGCCCCGTGAGCGGCTGATCGAGCGAGCGCGTGAAATCCTCGCCCGGCCGGTCGACGCTGGTCGAATCCTTCGGGTCGAAGCCCACCATGGCGTTGAGCACCAGCGCTGCGTCCTCGGCCGACCCGGTCATCAACCCGGCGGTATCGAGGCTGGAGGCGAAGGCGATCATGCCCCAGCGCGACGGCCGACCGTACGTGGGCTTGGTGCCGGTGATGCCGGTGAATGCGGCCGGTTCCCGGATCGATCCGCCGGTGTCGGTGGCGGTGGCCACCGGGGCGATGCGCGCCGCGACGGCGGCGGACGATCCGCCGGAACTGCCGCCCGGTACGGCCGCCTTGTCCCACGGATTGAGCACGTTGCCGTAGGCGCTGTTCTCGTTCGACGAGCCCATGGCGAATTCATCGCAGTTCACCTTGCCGAGGGTGACCATGCCGGCGGCGGCCAGGTTTTCGACCACGGTCGCGTCGAACGGGCTCATGTAACCCTCGAGCATCCGGCTGCCGGCCGTGGAGGCGAAGTCGCGGGTGACGAAGATGTCCTTGTGGGCGACCGGGATCCCGGTCAGAGCGGTGGCTTCCCCCCTGGCGCGTCGCGCGTCGGCCGCCCTTGCCTGGGCCAGCGTCACCTCGGGCCGGACATCGAGGAAGACGTTGATGTCGCGGTGCGCGTCGATCCGGTCCAGGTAGATCCGCGCGAGGTCGACCGCCGAGACTTCGCCGGCACCCAGGAGCCGGGACAACTCGGCCAGCGATCGGTGGTGAAGGGCGCTCATTCGAGGCTTCGGGCGGTGTTCTGCGTGTTGTGGCGCCGCACCATCGAATCGGAATGTCGGCGTGCGAACAGTCTCATTCGATCACCTTCGGCACCAAAAACAGGCCGTCCCGCTGGGCCGGCGCATTCGCCAGGCTGGCTTCGCGCTGGTTGCCCTCGGTCACCGCATCCTCGCGCAAGCGCTGGTGTCCGCCCAGGGGATGGGCCATCGGTTCGATGCCCGTGGTGTCCACGGCCTGCATCCTCTCGATCATCGAGAAGATGTCGTTCAACTGCGACAGGGTGCGCAGGGCTTCGGCATCGGTGATCTCGATGCGGGCCAGATGGGCGATGCGGGCGACGTCGTCGAGGGAGAGGGGCATACCTTGGCCCGGCGGACCGGCGCGGCAATCGAGGTGACGAATCTTTGTTCAGGATAGCAGGCTAAGTTACCATATGAGGCTATATTCGCGAACCCCGCCTACGTCCAACTCCGCCTTCTACGCACTTCCGTCTCGGAGCCCGCCCAATGTTCGGATTTCTATCCGGCTATTTCTCCAACGACCTTGCCATTGATCTCGGTACCGCGAATACCCTCATCTACGCCCGTGGCCAGGGCATCGTTCTCAATGAACCCTCCGTCGTCGCGATTCGCCAGGACGGCCCCAACGGCAAGAAAGTGATCCAGCAGGTCGGGCTCTCGGCCAAGCAGATGCTCGGGCGCACGCCCGGCAACATCAGCGCGATCCGCCCCATGAAGGACGGCGTGATCGCCGACTTCACCGTCACCGAGCAGATGCTCAAGCAGTTCATCAAGCTGGTGCATCCGCGCTCGGTGCTGCGGCCCAGCCCGCGCATCATCGTGTGCGTGCCCTGCGGGTCGACCCAGGTCGAGCGCCGCGCGATCCGCGAATCGGCGTACGGCGCCGGGGCGCGCAAGGTCGAACTGATCGAGGAACCGATGGCAGCGGCGATCGGCGCCGGGCTGCCGGTGGAGGAAGCGACCGGTTCGATGGTGGTCGACATCGGCGGCGGTACTACGGAAGTCGGCGTCATTTCGCTCGGCGGAATCGTCTATTCCGGGTCGGTGCGGGTCGGCGGCGACAAGTTCGACGAAGCGATCATCAATTACATCCGCCGCAACTACGGCATGCTGATCGGCGAGACCACCGCCGAGAGCATCAAGAAGCAGATCGGCTCGGCCTTCCCCGGCTCCGAAGTCAAAGAGATGGAAGTCAAGGGCCGCAATCTGGCTGAGGGTATTCCGCGCTCGTTCACGATTTCATCGAATGAAATTCTTGAGGCGTTAACCGACCCGCTCAATTCGATTGT
>JAYTTO010000317.1:0-1956 GCA_043744975.1 Betaproteobacteria bacterium
GACAAGGAAGGCGCGCGCGAGATTCTTCAGGAAGTCCTGGCTGAGGGCGACGCGGAGCAGAAGGCTTCGGCCCGGACCGTGCTGGCGACGTTGAACTGAGCGCCGTCGCGGGCATCGGTCTCTTGGCGCCGCCTGGAGCGGCGCCGTTCGTTTCCGGCGGCGGCAAGCGACATGCGCATCGCTCTCGGCATCGAATATGACGGCCGCGCTTTCTGCGGCTGGCAAACCCAACCCTCTGGCTGCGGGGTGCAGGATGCCCTGGAGGCGGCGCTCGCCGGCATTGGGGGCGCAGCCGTTGCCACGGTCTGTGCCGGTCGTACCGATGCCGGGGTGCACGCCTGCTGGCAGGTGGTCCATTTCGATGCACCCAATCCGCGGCCGCTCTCGGCCTGGACCCGGGGTGTCAACGCGCTCCTCCCCGATGGGGTGGCGGTACTGTGGGCGACAGCGGTCGCGGACAACTTTCACGCACGCTTCGATGCGCTGCAACGCAGCTACCGCTATGTGCTGGTCTGCCGGCCCCAGCGCCTCGGGTTGGCGCACGGACGCGCCGGATGGTGGCATGGACGGCTCGATCTGCCAGCGATGCGAGTCGGTGCCTCGGTGCTTCTTGGCGAACACGACTTCAGTGGGTTCCGGGCAGCAGATTGCCAGGCCGCCTCGCCGGTGCGGACCCTGTTCCGGGCCGAGTTGCATGCGGTCGGCGATGTGGTCAGGTTCGACTTCACCGGCAATGCCTTCCTGCAGCACATGGTCCGCAACATCGTGGGTTCGCTGGTCTACGTCGGTGCCGGACGCCGTGATCCGGCATGGATCGCAAGCCTGCTCGCCGCACGCGATCGCACGCTCTCGGCGCCGACATTCATGGCCGATGGCCTGTATCTCGCGGGCGTGAAATACTCCGAAGATACCGGCCTCGCGGCCGGCCCAGACCCTGCGGTGCTCCCCTGATGCCGGTCCGCGTCAAGATCTGTGGAATCACCCGCCGGGAAGACGCCCTGGCCGCGGCCGCTGCGGGTGCCGATGCGATCGGTTTCGTGTTCCATGCCGGGAGTCCGCGCCATGTCGATCCCGGGATTGCGGCCTTGATCGTGCAGGCTCTGCCGCCTTTCGTCACCAGCGTCGGACTGTTCGTGAACGCGACTGATCGCGAGGTGGCCGAGGTGCTGGACATCGTCGCGCTCGACCTGCTGCAGTTCCACGGCGACGAGACCGCGGCGGCGTGCGAGCGTCACGGGCGTCCGTTCATCAAGGCGATCGCGGTGAGACCGGGGATCGATTTGCTACAATCCGCAGCCAGTTTTCACCGGGCGCGGGGCCTGCTGCTGGATGCCTACGTGCCCGGCCTGCCTGGTGGGACGGGAACGCAGGCCGACTGGACGGCGATCCCGCGCTCCATTGCGCTGCCGGTGGTGCTGGCCGGCGGTCTCCACAGTGGCAATGTTGCCGCTGCTATCCGTACCGTACGTCCCTGGGCGGTCGATGTGTCCAGCGGGGTCGAGAGCAGCAAGGGCATCAAGGATCACGACAAGCTGTACGCGTTCATGCGAGGAGTTCGAGATGCAGATGTATGACCTGCCCGACCGCAAGGGGCACTTTGGTCCCTACGGCGGTGTGTTTGTTGCCGAAACCCTGATCCATGCCCTGGACGAACTGCGGGAACAGTACGAGCAGCTGCGGAACGATCCCGCCTTTCTGGCCGAGTTCCACTACGAACTGAAGCACTACGTCGGGCGGCCCAGCCCCGTCTACCACGCCCGCCGTTTGTCGGAGAAGAGCGGCGGTGCGCAGATCTGGTTCAAGCGCGAGGATCTCAACCACACCGGCGCGCACAAGATCAACAACACCATAGGCCAAGCGCTGCTTGCCAAACGCATGGGCAAACCGCGGGTCATCGCCGAGACCGGTGCGGGGCAGCACGGGGTGGCAACAGCGACCATCGCCGCCCGCTACGGT
>JAYTTO010000318.1:0-1883 GCA_043744975.1 Betaproteobacteria bacterium
GAGCAACAATCGCAAGACCTGCCTTCGCTCCTGAACCCCATCGCGATCTCATGACTACAAGACTCTCGAAGTACCTATTCGCATTGCTTGTGCTGATGGTGTCGAGCCTTGACGCATCCGCGCAACTCGCTGAACGCAATGTCGACGTCTACAGCGAAGGCGTGCGCATGACCGGCACCGTGTTCTATGCCCAGGAGTTCGAAGGCCGGAAGCTGCCGACGATCGTCATGTCCCACGGGTGGGGCGGCACAGCGTCGATGCTGCGGCCGCATGCCGAGCGTTTCGCGCGCGCCGGGTACTTCGTGCTGGTGTTCGACTACCGTGGCTGGGGGGAGAGCGACGCGCGCTGGGTGCGCGACGAAGCTGTCGCGCCTTCGAAGAACGCCAGGCGGGAGCTGCGCGAGGTGGTCGATCCGCTTGATCAAGCGACCGACATCTTCAGCGCCGTGCACTGGGCGATGGGCGAGCCGATGGTCGATCCGAACCGGGTGGGCCTCTGGGGCACGAGTTTCTCCGGTGGGCTGGTGGCGTATGTGGCAGCCCGCGACCCGCGCATCAAGGCGATCGTCAGCCAGGTTGCTGCATTCGGGCGACCACGCGCGAACATGACGCCCGATGCCCTGTCGCGGGCGCTGTCGGATTCGACGCGGCGTGCACGCGGCGAGATCGGCTATCCGGCACCGGGCGTGCGCGAGATCGGGTCGCTGCGCGGCGCGCCAGTACGCGAGAGCTTCCTGCGCTATGCCCCGATCGACGACATTGCCGCCATCAAGGGCTGCGCGATGCTGATCATCGATGCGGCCAACGAGGAATTGTTCGACCTGCGGGAACACGGCGAACTCGCGTTTCAGCGCGCGAGCGAACCGAAGAAACGCGTGGTGATTCCGGGCATCGCGCACTACGGCATCTACGGCCCGGCCCGCGATCAGGCGCTCGACCTCGCCGTCGATTGGATGAACCAGCACCTCAAGGGGGCGATGTAGGGCAGGGAGGGACGCCGAATGCGGATCCTGGTACGGCGGGTGATGGTCCTGTCGACCATGCTTCCGATGGCCCTGTGTCCTGGCGTCCCGGCGCTTGCCGACGACGGCCCGACGTCACGCGAGCTGGGCGATGCGGCCACCAGCACCGAGTGGCTGCTGCCGAATCACAGCTATGCCAGCCAGCGCCACGTCAATCTGACGCAGATCGACCGGGAGCATGCGTCGCAGTTGCGGCCCGTCTGCACCTACGCGTTCGACGACACCAACCGGTTCGGCTCGGGGCCGCTGGTCTACGGTGGCGTGATGTACGTCACCAGCGGCGACACCACGGTGGCACTCGACGCCGCGACCTGCGACGTGCACTGGCGCCATGTGTGGCAGGGCAGGGATGTTCCCGGGGTAGGCAACGCACGCAAAGCCGTGGGCAATGCATTCAAGAGCCGCGGCGCAGCGCTGGGCGACGGAAAACTGGTTCGCGCCACTTCGGACAGCCAACTGATCGCGCTCGATACCGCGACCGGCAGGCTGTTGTGGGACCGGCCGGTTGCCACCGCCGGACGCTACGAGTTCGTCATGATGGCGCCCCTGATCCACGACGGCCTCGTGATCGCGGGAATCGGCATCGGCGAATTCGCCGTCAAGGGGTGGATCGGCGCTTTCCGGCTGTCGGACGGTGAGCCGGTGTGGCGCTTCAACACCGTGCCCGACGACGACGAGCCGGGCGTGGAAACCTGGAGCGATGCGGATGCCAGGCAGCACGGTGGTGGCGGTGTGTGGGTGACGCCCTCGATCGATGCGGCGACGGGGCTGCTCTATGCCGCCGTGGGCAATCCGGTGCCGGATTTCTTCGGCGACGTGCGCGAGGGCTCGAATCTCTATACCGGTTCGCTGATCGTGCTC
>JAYTTO010000319.1:0-4834 GCA_043744975.1 Betaproteobacteria bacterium
CGAGTTGCGCACCGCGAAGCGCTCCCCGGCGACGCCGCGGAAATACGCTTCGCCCGCGATGGCGCCGTACAGCACGACGTTGCCGGTGATGATGTTCTCAGTCGGCTCGCCACGGAATTTCGGCGAGGGCTGCACCGAGATGCGCCCGCCCGAGAGGCCCTTGCCGCAGTAGTCGTTGGTGTCGCCGATCAGGTCCAGCGTCACGCCTCTGGCGAGAAATGCGCCAAAGCTCTGTCCCGCGGATCCTGCGAAGCGGACATGAATCGTATCGTCGGCCAGGCCCTCATGGCCATAGCGCTTCGCGATTTCCCACGAAAGCATCGTGCCGACCGTGCGGTTGATGTTGCGGATGGGCATGTCGATCGCCACCTTCTCGCCGCGCTCGAGCGCTGGCCGTGCGAGCTCGATCAGACGGTGGTCGATCGCCTTTTCCAGGCCGTGGTCCTGCTTCTCGCAGTTGTAGCGCGCCACCTCGGGCGGCATCTTCGGCAGGTAGAAGATCCTGGAGAAATCGAGCCCTTTCGCCTTCCAGTGCTCGACGCCCTGTTTCATGTCGAGCAGGTCGCTGCGGCCGATCAGATCGTTGAATTTTCGGATGCCGAGGCTCGCCATCAGCTCGCGCACTTCCTCGGCGACGAAGAAGAAGTAGTTGACGACGTGCTCGGGCCTGCCCTCGAACTTCTTCCTGAGCACCGGGTCCTGGGTCGCGACGCCCACCGGGCAGGTGTTCAAATGGCATTTGCGCATCATGATGCAGCCCTCGACGACGAGTGGCGCGGTGGCGAAGCCGAACTCGTCGGCACCGAGCATGGCGCCGATCACGACGTCGCGCCCGGTCTTCATCTGACCGTCGACCTGCACCGCGATGCGGCCGCGCAGGCGGTTGAGGACGAGGGTCTGCTGCGTCTCGGCGAGCCCCAGCTCCCACGGCGTGCCCGCATGCTTGATCGAGGACCAGGGCGAGGCGCCCGTGCCACCGTCATGGCCGGCGATCGTCACGTGGTCTGACTTGGCCTTGGCGACGCCCGCCGCGACGGTGCCGACCCCGACCTCGGAGACGAGCTTCACCGAGACCGAGGCCTTCGGGTTCGCGTTCTTGAGGTCGTGGATAAGTTGCGCGATGTCCTCGATCGAATAGATGTCGTGGTGCGGCGGCGGCGAGATCAGCTCGACACCGGCGGTGGCATAGCGGATCTCCGCGATGTATTCCGACACCTTGCGCCCGGGCAACTGGCCGCCCTCGCCGGGCTTGGCGCCCTGCGCGATCTTGATCTGCAGCTGCTCGGCGGAAGCGAGGTACTCTGCAGTCACGCCGAAGCGGCCGGAGGCGACCTGCTTGATCTTCGACTTGAGCGAGTCGCCCTCGACGAGCTGGATGTCGACTTCCACGCGCTCCCTGCCGAGACGCGACATCAGCGATTCGCCCGCCTTCACCGGGGCGTAGCGGCGGCGGTCCTCGCCGCCCTCGCCGGTGTTCGACTTGCCGCCGATGCGGTTCATCGCGATCGCGAGCGTGGTGTGCGCCTCGGTGGAAATCGAACCCAGCGACATCGCGCCGGTCGAGAAGCGCTTCACGATCTCGGCGGCGGGCTCGACCTCCTCGATCGGAACCGGCCTGCACTGGTCGATGCGGAACTCGAACAACCCCCGGAAGGTCATGTGGCGCTTCGACTGGTCGTCGATGATCGCGGCGTATTCCTTGTACGTCCGGTAAGAGTTGCTGCGCGTCGAATGCTGCAGCTTGGCGATCGCGTCCGGCGTCCACATGTGCTCTTCGCCGCGCAGCCGCCACGCGTACTCGCCGCCGGCATCGAGCGCGTCCTCCAGCACCGGATCATCGCCAAACGCCGCCTTGTGCAAACGGATCGCTTCTTCCGCGACCTCGAACACGCCGATGCCCTCAACGCTTGACGTGGTACCGGTGAAATACTTGTCCACCAGAACTTTAGACAGGCCCACCGCTTCGAAAATCTGCGCGCCGGTATAGGACATGTAGGTCGAAATGCCCATCTTCGACATGACCTTCATCAGGCCCTTGCCGATCGCCTTGACGTAGTTCTTGACGCCCTTCTCGCCGCGGTAGTCGTCGGGGATCGACTCGTGCGCATACAGGATCGTCTCCATTGCCAGATACGCGTGCACCGCTTCCGCGCCGTAACCGGCGAGCAACGCGAAGTGATGCACTTCACGCGCCGAGCCGGTTTCCACTACCAAGCCGGCGCTGGTGCGCAGGCCCTTGTTCACCAGGTGATGGTGAATCGCGGAGAGCGCCAGCACCGCGGGGATCGCCACGTGTTCGGCGTCCACCTTGCGGTCGGACACGATCAGGATGTTGTAGCCGGAGCGCACCGCGTCTTCGCCCTGCGCGGCTAGGCTCGCCAAGCGCGCTTCGATCGCCTGCTTACCCCACGCTACCGGGTAGGTGGCATCGAGCTCGATCGACTTGAACTTGCCGCCGGTGTACTCGTCGATGCACCGGATAGTCTGCATCTGGTCGAAATCCAGCACCGGCTGGCTCACTTCCAGCCGCATCGGCGGATTGGTTTCGTCGATGCCGAGCAGATTCGGCTTCGGGCCGATGAAGGACACCAGCGACATCACCAGGTCCTCGCGGATCGGATCGATCGGCGGGTTGGTGACCTGCGCGAAAAGTTGCTTGAAGTAGTTGTAGAGCGTCTTGTTCTTGTTCGACAGTACCGCCAGCGGCGAATCGTTGCCCATCGAGCCGATCGCTTCCTCGCCCTGCTGCGCCATGGGGCTCAAGATGAACTTCAGGTCTTCCTGCGTATAGCCGAATGCCTGCTGGCGATCCAGCAAACGCACCTTGCTTTGTTCACCGATTTTCGTCGGCGCCGGAAGATCGTCGAGCTTGATGCGGATGCGCTCGATCCACGCACGGTAGGGCTTGGAGTTGGCGAGCGTATCCTTGAGTTCCTTGTCGTCGATGATGCGACCGGCGTCGAGGTCGATCAGGAACATCTTGCCGGGCTGCAGCCGCCATTTCTTCACGATTTTCTCTTCCGCGATCG
This sequence comes from Betaproteobacteria bacterium, assembly GCA_043744975.1. GTDB lineage: Bacteria > Pseudomonadota > Gammaproteobacteria > Burkholderiales. The sequence goes on from JAYTTO010000319.1 coordinate 3,030, forward strand.
GCAGCACGCCGGTCTCGGAAGCCATTACGACCAGGTCGTCGCTGGTAACCAGGTAACGGGCGGGGCGCAGACCGTTACGGTCCAGCGTTGCGCCGATCTGACGGCCATCGGAAAACGCCACGGCGGCGGGACCATCCCATGGCTCCATCATCGCCGCATGGTATTCATAGAAGGCACGCCGGTGCGGGTCCATCAACGTATGCTTTTCCCAGGCTTCGGGAATCAGCATCGTCATCGCGTGAGCCAGCGAGTAACCACTCATGGTCAGCAGCTCGATCGCGTTGTCGAAAGACGCGGAGTCGGACTGTCCGTCGTAAATCAACGGCCAGACCTTGTCGAGATCCTTGCCCAGGATTGGACTGAAGATCGCGCCCTGGCGGGCACGAATCCAATTGACGTTTCCGCGCAAGGTATTGATCTCGCCGTTGTGCGCGATCATGCGGAACGGATGCGCCAGATCCCAGGTCGGGAAGGTATTGGTCGAGAAACGCTGATGCACCAGCGCCAATGCCGACGTCACTCTGGGATCGGAAAGATCCTTGTAGTAACTGCCGACCTGGCCGGCCAGCAACATCCCTTTGTAAACCAGGGTGCGCGCCGACATCGAAGGCACATAGAATTCCTTGCTGTGTTCCAGCTTGAGCGCCTGGATGGCGTGACCGGATACTTTGCGGATGATGTAGAGCTTTCGCTCCAGCGCATCGGTGACGGTAACGCCGGCGCCGCGGCCGATGAAGACCTGCCGAATCACCGGCTCGATCCTTTTCACAGATTCGCCGAGGCCGGTATTGTCGCGAGGCACATCGCGCCAGCCGAGCAGCACCTGGCCTTCGTCCTTGATCGCGCGCTCGATCTCGTACTCACAAGCCAGCCGCGAGGCCGGTTCCTGCGGCAGGAATATCATGCCCACGCCGTACTCACCGAGCGGCGGCAGCTTGACGCCCCGGCCAGCCATTTCCTCGCGGAAGAACTGGTCGGGAATCTGGATCAGGATACCGGCACCGTCGCCGGCCAGCGGGTCCGCGCCGACGGCTCCGCGGTGGGTGAGGTTCTTGAGTATCTGCAGGCCCTGCTCAATGATGGCATGGCTCCTGGCACCCTTGATGTTGGCAATGAACCCCACACCACAGGCATCGTGTTCGTTGGCGGGGTCGTATAGACCCTGCTTCGCGGGTAATGTCGGATGAGCCATGTCGTCTTGCCTCTGAGCCGTATCGATAGTGGGTGCCCGCCCCGCCAATCGCCAGGACCGTCGAAAATTCGGGGGAGCCCTGAATGGTACCGCGATTGCCCGCGCCCTTTCAATAAACGGCGACTGCCAGAATGCAGGTCCGTCCAACCCGGACCGTGCGAAATCAGGTTTCTTCTACGCTAAACAGTCTGCGGTGCTCGCGGATGGCGTAGCGGTCGGTCATTCCGGCGACGTAGTCGGCAATCGCCCTCGGCAGGTCTGTTTCAGCGCGAACCTGGAACTCCGGCGGCAGCAGGCGCGCATCGCCGAGGAATGCCCGGAACAGGTCGGTGACGATACGTCTGGCCTTGTTGCTCATGCGCGCAACCCGATAGTGCTGGTACAGGTGCTGGTGCAGGAATTTTTTGAGTTCCTGCTGTTCCTCCTGAATGCCTGTACTGAACGCGATCAGCGGCGGCGCATAACGCACATCGTCGATGTGGCCGGGATGATGTTGCGCGATCAGTGCCAGGCTCCGGTCGGTCAGGTCGGAAACCAGCGTGTTGATCATGCGCCTGACCGTTTCATGAATCAGACGGCGGTCGAGAAGAGTCGGATACTGCGTTTTAACGCT
>JAYTTO010000320.1:0-5237 GCA_043744975.1 Betaproteobacteria bacterium
GAGCCACCCGGCGGCAATCGTGGGTGTCGGCATGTTGTTCGCCCTGGTGTTCGACACCGCGAGCCAGGCGGCCGTGATCCTGCTCGAGCGTACGCTTGACTTGGTTTTGTTTCTCCATGGACCACGGTAGTGGATGGAGAAAGATTAGTCCAGCGTTTTCTTGGGGTACAGGGCAGAGCTAGCAGGCTAGCAAGACCCCCCCCAGCCTGCCTCCGGTCGGCCCCCCCAATGGGGGGCACTGCGCGCTGTGACGCATCGCGTCGGCGTCGTGCGCTTGCGCCGACCGGACGCCGTAGCGACGCGCGGCACAGAAACCTCCTCTCATTCGACCGCGGACCGGTACACTTTTCCCAAGGTCGAACCCCGCATCGACCATCGAGGAGATCCTCATGACGCCTACCCCCCAATCCGGCCGCCGCCGGTTCCTGCAGTCCGCCTCCGGCCTGCTGGTCGCAACGGCGATACCCGCGATACCTTGGTCGATCACGCGGGTTCACGCCGCGGCACCGTTCGCGCTGCCGGCCCTGCCCTATGCCGATTCGGCGCTCGATCCGGTCATCTCCGCGAACACGCTGGGCTTCCACTACGGCAAGCACCACAAGGCCTACGTCGACAACCTCAACAAGCTTGTGCCGGGGACGCCGCTCGCCGACCTGACGCTCGAGGAAATCGTCAAGGCAACCGCCGGCAAACCCGAGCAGGCCGCTATCTTCAACAACGCGGCACAGGTCTGGAACCACACGTTCTACTGGCGCTCGATGCGCCCGGGCGGCGGCGGCAAGCCTTCAGCCGCACTGGCCGCGGCGATCGACGCCTCGTTCGGCAGCTTCGACGAGTTCCGCAAGCAGTTCGCCCAGGTGACGATCTCGCAGTTCGGCTCGGGCTGGGGCTGGCTGGTGCGCGACGCCACCGGCAAGCTGAAGGTGGTCAAGACACCCGCCGCCGAGACGCCGCTGACCCAGGGCTCGACGCCGCTCCTGACCATCGACGTGTGGGAACACGCCTACTACCTCGACTACCAGAACCGCCGCGCGGACTACGTGAACGCCGTCCTCGACAAGCTCATCAACTGGGACTTCGCGGCCGACAACCTCGCAGGGTGAAAATGTACCCCCCCAGCCTGCCTTCGGTCGCCCCCCCCCCAATGGGGGGCCAGCGCCCTTTGGATCGGCCGAGCGGGCGCTGATATCTCCGGACATTTGTCGTGAGCCCCCGCCACATGCACGCCGGACAACTGGAGCGCTGGCGCCAGGCGCGAGCGTCGGTTCCTGCGGGACAGCACGCGGCGGAGATGCGCGCGAAGGTCGTTCTCGGTCTGACCTTGGTGATGATGGTGGCCGAGCTGATCGCGGGCTATCTCACCGGTTCGATGGCGCTCACGGCAGACGGCTGGCACATGGGGTCGCACGCCGCGGCACTCGGCATCGCGGCGTTCGCTTATTCCTACGCCCGGCGCCATGCCGACAACGAGCGGTTCTCGTTCGGGACCGGCAAGGTCGGCGCGTTGGCGGGCTATTCGAGCGCGTTGCTGCTGGCGGTGGCCGGACTCTGGATGGCGGTCGAATCGGTCAGCCGTCTGGTGCACCCGATCGGCGTGTTCTTCGACCAGGCCATCGTCGTGGCCTGCATCGGCCTTGCTGTGAACATCGCCAGCGCCATGCTGCTCGGCGGCGGCCACGGCCACGATCATTCCACACCGGCGGCGGATGCGGCCACACGCGCGGCGAAAGCGCACCGCGAACGCCATCGGGACCACAGCCATGCGCATGAACACGATCACGATGACGATCACAGCCACGATGACGCTCATGCTGACGGTCACGACCATGTGGCGCCGGACCATGCGGCGCATCACGACCACAATCTCCGCGCTGCGTACCTGCATGTGATCGCCGATGCGCTCACGTCCGTGCTGGCGATCGGCGCGCTGGTCGCGGGCAAATGGTTCGGCTGGATCTGGCTCGACCCGGGCGTAGCCATCGCGGCGTCGATCCTGATCGGCTGGTGGGCCTGGGGCCTGCTGCGTTCGAGTGGGCGCATGCTGCTCGACGCCGAAGACGATCAGGGCCTCGAGGCCGAGATCGTGACCCGCATCGAGGCCGACGCCGACAATCGCGTGGCCGACCTCCGGCTCTGGCGCATCGGCGGCAGCGACCATGCTGTCATCGTGTCGGTGGCAACCCACGTGCCGCGCTCCGCGGAGCACTACAAATCGCTGCTGAGAGACCTGCCTGGCCTCCAGCACGTGACGATCGAAGTCTTCGCCTGCCTCGACGAACCCTGCGTCCTGCACAGCGTCGGCTAGAATCCGGGTCGGGGAAAACCAGCGGCCGCAAACGGCCCACAGGGGAAAAGACATGAAACCGGACTTTTTAGTCACGGGCAAGCGGGTGCTTGTCACTGCCGGCGCGAGCGGAATCGGGCGCGCCATCGCCGAAACCTTTGCCGACGCGGGAGCGCGGGTGCACCTCTGCGACGTCGACACGGTGGCGATGGCGGCATTCGCGGCCGCGCGCCCCGGCATCACGGCATCGGTGTGCGACGTCGCCGATGTCGCGCAGGTCGAACGCCTGTTCGCCGATGTCACGCGGGTGCTGGGCGGGCTCGACGTGCTGGTCAACAACGCCGGCGTCGCCGGCCCCACCGGCAAGATCGAGGACATCCCGATCGCCGATTGGGAGCGCTGCATCGCCGTCGACGTCAATGCGCTCTTCTACTGCACGCGCCTGGCGATGCCGATGATCAAGGCGGCCGGCGGCGGCAGCATCATCAACCTGTCGTCGGCGGCCGGGCGGCTCGGCTTCCCGCTGCGCAGCCCGTATGCCACGGCGAAATGGGGCGTGGTGGGCTTCAGTGCCAGCCTCGCGATCGAGGCCGGTCCGGATGGCGTGCGCGTCAACTGCATCCAGCCCGGCATCGTCGAGGGCGACCGCATCGACCGCGTCGCGGCGGCGAAGGCCGAGGCCTACGGCATCAGCATCGAGGAGCAGAAGCGGCGCATGGTGCAGGCGGTGTCGATGCGGACCATGGTCACAGCGCAGGACATCGCCAACATGGCGCTGTTCCTCGCCTCCGACGCCGGCAAGCACGTCAGCGGTCAGGCTCTGCCCGTGTGTGCCAACCTCGAGACGCTCGCCTGATCTGGACCCCGACCTCCCTGGGCGCCGCCCGGGCATAGGGAGGTCCTCTTTCGCAGGATTGCCGATTCATGGAAAAAATCGCCGTCATCGGTTCCGGTCTGATCGGCCGCGCATGGGCCATGGTGTTTGCCCGCGCCGGCCATCCGGTGAAGCTGTACGACAATGCCCCCGGCGCCACGGCGCACGCGCTCACGCTGATCGCCGAAGGATTGCGCGAGAGCGCGAGCTTCGGCCTCATCTCCGAGGCACCGGAGACGGCGGCTGCGCGCGTGACCAGTGCGGCATCGATCGCCGAGGCGCTCGATGGCGCCGACTACGTGCAGGAGAACACCGCGGAGCGCGAGGACGTCAAGCAGGCCGTGTATGCGGAGCTCGATGCGAACGCCAAGCTCGACTGCATCCTGGCGTCGTCGACCTCCACCATCCAGACGTCGCGCTTCGCCGGCACCCTGCCGGGACGGCATCGCTGCCTGGTGGCGCATCCGGTCAACCCGCCGCACGTGGTGCCGATCGTGGAGATCTCGCCGGCGCCGTTCACCGCGCCCGATGTCGTCGAGCGAACCATCGCCCTGCACATCAAGGTCGGCCAGGTGCCGATCCTGGTGCGCAAGGAAGTCGAGGGCTTCATCCTGAACCGGCTCCAGGCCGCCCTGCTGCTCGAGTCGTTCCGCCTGGTGGACGAGGGCTATGTGTCGGCCGAAGACCTCGACAAGACCATCCGCGACGGTCTCGGCCTGCGCTGGTCGTTCATGGGACCGTTCGAGACCATCGACCTCAATGCCCCCGGCGGCGTATCGGACTATGCCGCCCGGTTCGGCGACAAGCTGCGCGGCATGATGGCCGGGACCACCTACAAGCCCTGGGATGCCGCGCTGGTGGCAAAGGTCGAGACCGAACGCCGGTTGCGCATGCCGCAGGACCAGCATGCCGCGCGCGAAGCCTGGCGCGACCGTCGCCTCATGGCCCTCATCGCGCACAAGCGCGAACTGGACAAGAAAACCGGCAAGTAGTGATGACTACCCCCCAAGCTCTCTGCGTTCGCTACCCCCCAATGGGGGGCGCGGCGGCCTTGGGAGCCGCCCCGCGGCCGCCGCCCGCCACCATTGCGGCTGAACCAACACCCGATTCATCCGGAGGAACACCATGGCAGCAACCAAGAAAGTCATCATCACCTGCGCCGCGACCGGCGCCATCCATACGCCGTCGATGTCGCCCTGGCTGCCGGTGACGCCGGACGAGATCGCCGAGGCCGCGATCGGCGCGGCCAACGCCGGCGCCGCCATCGTCCACCTGCATGCGCGTATGCCCGAGGATGGTCGGCCGACGCAGGATCCGGAAATGTTCAAGCGCTTCCTGCCGAAGATCAGGGCAGCCTCGAACGTGGTGATCAATCTCACCACCGGCGGTGCGCCGACCATGACCGTGGAAGAGCGCCTGCAACCGGCGCTGCAGTTGAAGCCCGAGGTCGCCTCGCTCAACATGGGTTCGATGAACTTCGGCCTGTACGAGATGCTCGACCGGTTCAAGGAGTTCAAGTACGACTGGGAACGCCCGTACCTGGCCGGCTCGGACGACCGCATCTTCAAGAACACCTTCAAGGACATCGCCAACATCCTCACGCTGTGCGGCGACAACCAGACGCGCTTCGAGATCGAGTGCTACGACATCGGCCACCTCTACACGGCCGCCCACTTCCTCGACCGCGGCCTGTTGAAGCCGCCGCTGTTCATCCAGTCGGTGTTCGGCCTGCGCGGGGGCATCGGCAACCACGCCGAGGACGTCCTTCACATGAAGCGCACCGCCGACCGGCTGTTCGGCGACGACTACTTCTGGTCGGTACTGGGCGCCGGCCGCGGCCAGATGCCGATCGCGGTCATGTCGGCCGTGATGGGCGGCAACGTGCGCGTCGGCCTGGAAGACAGCCTCTGGATCGGCAAGGGCAAGCTGGCCCAGAGCAACGCCGACCAAGTGTCGAAGATCCGCCGCATCCTGGAGGAACTCGGGCTCGAGATCGCCACGCCCGACGACGCCCGCGCCATGCTCAAGCTCAAGGGCAGCGCCAATGTCAATTTCTGATGCGAGCGCCGGGCCGCCCCA
>JAYTTO010000321.1:0-2110 GCA_043744975.1 Betaproteobacteria bacterium
ACCTTGTCCGCGAGCTTCTGCACCGGTGCCTGGTGAGCTTCGGCGTCCTCGACCAGCGCGACGATGCGCGCGAACGTGGTGTCGCCGCCCAGCTTCTCGGTCCGGATGTCGAGTGCGCCGCTGGCGACCACAGTACCCGCGAAAACGTTCGACCCGATGGCCTTGTCCTTGGGCACGCTCTCGCCGGTGATCGGTGCTTCGTTGATCGACGCCTGGCCGCCGACGATCTGCCCGTCGACCGGGATCTTCTCGCCGGCACGGACCAGCACGATATCGTTCAGCTTCACGTCGGCGAGTGGCACGCTGCGCTCGCCATCGGCCCCGCGAACCAAAGCCACCTGGGGCACCGAGCCGATCAGCGCCTTGATGGACGCCCGGGCGCGGGCAGTGTTCAGGTCGGCGATGAACTCCGCGATCAGGATGATGACCATCAACACCGCGCCGGCCACCGTCTCGCCGCCGACCATGGCCACCAGCGTGGCGATGGTGACGAAGATTTCCGTGCCGATCTTGCGTTCGCGGATCAGGTCCAACAACCCCGTCTCGACGAGCGGATAAAGACCGATGGCGACCGCCGCCCACAGCAGCTCGATGGGCACCTGTTGTCGCCAATAGAGCAGAGCGATCAGGCCGGTCAGGGCAATGCGGCCGACGTCGATCCAGCGCTCGCGAGTCATCAATGCCCGAAGGCTCGAAGGAGCAGCGATGGAGGCGCCGGTTGCGATGGTTGCAGTTTTCATGCGGATTGCTTTCTGTTCAGGGTCAGTCGCGCGCCAGGTCCCAGATGAGATGCGCGTCGATCATCAGGCGGTAGTTCCAGCGCAGCGCCTCTGCGCGCGCCTCCAATGCCGCGCGCGACGCATCCAGCGACTGGCGCCGCACCAGCAGCAGCGACTGCAAGTCGGCCTCGCCGAGCGTGTAGGCGCGCTGTGTCAGCCGCGAGCTGTTGCTTGCCGCCGCAGCGCCTTGTTCCGCCAGACGCCAGCGCTCGGTGCTTCCGACTGCGTCCGCATACGTTTCGGCCACCTCGGTATCGATCTCGCGGCGTTCACGGTCCAGTGCGGCCCGTGCCACCTCGAGCTCTTGCATCGACTGACGCATGCGCTCGTCGCGGTATGAGCCCGACAGCGGGATGCTGATGCTGACCCCGACCACGCGCTCGTTGCGGAACACCTCGCTCGCTGTGTAGACGCCGATCGTGGGATCTGGAATGCGGTCTGCTTTGGCGCGCGACGCGCTCAACTCGGCCTTGCGCACCTGACCATCGGCAATCTTCAGCGGGTCCGCTTCGGCGACGATGCGCTCGCGCCACTGCGCTTCGTGGCGGTCGGGATCGGTCGGGTCGGCCAGTTCGTTGGGCGGGACATCGAGCGGCGCCTCGGGGAAGCGCACCCGAAGCTTCGCACGCGCCTTGGCGAGGTTGGAGCCGGCTTGGCTGGCCTGGCGCTGCACGTCGAACAAATCGGTCTGCGCGATGCTCAGGTCCAGCGCCGACGCATCACCGGCGCGCTTGCGCACCTCGACGGCGCGAAGGTTCGCCGCTGCGAACGACAACTGTTCCTTGAACAGTTCGTAGGCGCGGCCCGCTGCGAGCCAGCCCAGCCAAAAATCGGCGAGCGCGCGTGCCGCCTCGTGCCGCACCTCGCCGACGCGGGCCTGCGCGATCTCCACGCCCACGGCCCCCAGTTGCCGGTCCAGCTCGGCCTTGCCGCCGATGCGGATGCTGCGTTCGAGTTGCGCCGACCATTCCTGCGAGTTGCTGCCACCGCTCCCGCCATCGCGGTAGCTGCGTCGTTGCGCGCTGGCCTTGGCGGTCCATTCGTGCTGCCCGACCGCGAGCGCGTTGCCCGCATGGCGGGCCGCTGCCAATGCGCTGCGCGCCTCCACCACGGCGGGGTCCCTGTCGATCCATGCGACCGCCTGCTCGGTCGATGGCAGGTCCTTCGGCGTCGGCAGTTCCTGCGCCACCACAGACCCGTTGATCGACGCCGCGCACAGCAAGAGCATCAGCAGGCGCTTCATGTGAACTCCCCGTCAAACGCCAGAGCAGACGCCCACCAGCGCATGCCGGTGCCGGCGAACTCGCTTTGCAGCAAGGCGCGCAGGCGGC
>JAYTTO010000322.1:0-1945 GCA_043744975.1 Betaproteobacteria bacterium
ACCCTGCGAACCGCCGATTACTTCGCCCGTCTGCCGCAACTGTCCCGGCAGACGATTCACGCGTACACCGATCTGTTGCTGCACGACATGGGCGGGCAGCTTGCAGATCACCGCCCCGAATACGCCGCGGGCGGGCGCGACTGGCGCACGCCGCCGCTCTGGGGGGCGGGTCTGTCCAGGATCGTCAACGGTAGCAGCGCCCTGTTGCACGACGGCCGTGCGCGCAATGCAACCGAGGCCATTCTCTGGCACGGCGGTGAAGCCCGAGCCTCGCGGGAGTCGTTCGCGCAGCTCCCCAGGCGCGAGCGCGACGCGTTGCTCGCGTTTCTCGACGCCATCTGACCCGCCGCGTCCGCGAGCCCAACTATTCCCCTCGACCGCAGCAGTCTCGCGGCGAACCTGCCGGCCGCGCCGCGGACCGTAGAATCGGGCATGGCGCGAATCGCGGGTCTTCCTTCCACCACCGTGGTCCTGGTGCACGGGCTGTGGCTCTCCGGCTGGGCGCTGGCGTTGCTGCGGTCCCGCATCAAGACCCGCGGCTATCGGGCGGTCACGTTCTCCTATCCTTCGGTGGCAGACGATCTCGACACCAACGCCCGCCGCCTCGCCGCATTCAGCCGCACCTTGCCGGGGCGGACGGTGCATTTCGTCGGTCACAGTCTCGGCGGCTTGCTGATCCTGCGCATGCTGGCGCTCGAGCCCGAACGACGCTGCGGCCGGGTCGTGCTCGTGGGATCGCCGGTGCGCGACAGCCTGTCGATGCACGGCTTCGCGAGGCTGCCGTCCGGCCCCGCGATGATGGGCGAGGCGCTCAGGCAGTGGTACTCGCTGCCCCGGCCCGACCTCGGCCTGCGCTACGAGATCGGCGTGATCGCCGGCTCGCTCGGCTTCGGCCTCGGCACGCTGGTGGCGAAGTTGCCGCCGCCGCACGACGGCACCGTCACGGTCGAGGAGACGCGCTGCGACAGCATGACGGACCATATCGTGCTGCCGGTGAGCCACACCGGCATGCTCACCTCGACCCGGGTTGCCGACGAGGTCTGTCGGTTTCTCGACGTGGGGCGGTTCAACCACGGACGGCACGTGCTCATCGAATGATCGGCCGCCTGGTTGTGCTGCTCGCTGCCGTGCTTGGCGTCGTTCTGTTGGGCGGCTGCTCCACGCTCGGCTACTACTATCAGGCGGCGCGCGGCCAGATGGCACTCACCTGGGCGGCGCGCCCGCTGGAGGTGGGGATCGCCGACCCGGCGACCCCGGCCGACTTGCGGGCCCGCCTCGAATCCGCCCGTTCGATCCGCGCGTTCGCCAGCCGTGAGCTGGCCCTCCCGGACAATTCCACCTACCGCCGCTATGCCGACCTGAAGCGCCCGTTCGTGGTGTGGAACGTGTTCGCGGCGCCGGAGTTCTCGATCCGGGCGCGCGAGTGGTGCTTTCCGGTGGCGGGCTGCGTCGGCTACAAGGGCTGGTTCGACGAGCGCGACGCGAACCGCTTTGCCGATGGCGTGCGGGCGGAAGGCTTCGACGTGTTCGTCGGCGGCGTGCCGGCGTACTCCACCCTCGGGTGGTTCAACGACCCGTTCCTCAGCACCTTCATCCGCTATCCGCGGGCCGAGGTGGCGCGGCTGGTGTTCCACGAGCTGGCCCACCAGGTGGCCTATGCCGATGGCGACAGCACCTTCAACGAGTCCTTCGCCACCAGCGTCGAACTCGAAGGGGTCCGGCGCTGGCTGGCGCTCCAGGGTTCCGACGCCGAGCGGTCGGCGTTCGAGGGGATGCAGCGGTACAAGCGCGACTTCCTGGCCCTGGTCGAACGCACCCGCGGCCGGCTCGACCAGCTCTACGCCAGCGGCCTCGAGCCGGCGGCGATGCGGGCGGCCAAGCGCCAGGCCTTCGGCGACATGCGTTCGGAATATGCCGAACTCAAGCGCGCCTGGGGTGGGTTCGC
>JAYTTO010000323.1:0-12041 GCA_043744975.1 Betaproteobacteria bacterium
CCTCGCTGCGCTCGATCGAACCCGGCTTCAGCATGTTGTGGCGGTGCATCTCTCGCAGCAGAACAATACGACGGCCCTGGCGCGCCGGGCACTCGCGTCCGTACTCGGATGCACGGACGATTGGATCGCTGTGGCGGACCAGGCTGAAGGATTGGCCTGGCGCGAGATCGGCTGAACCTGGCCCAAGCCGCGCGCGGTTCGTCGAAGCCCGCCCGGGCGTGGGCTTTTTGGTGCCCTCCCAGTGTCACCTCGCGCGCTATCCTCCACGGGGGTCAGCCTGTGTGGGGGGGGGGCCGGCGTGCACATGCCAAAAAAAAAGCCGGCTCAAGAGCCGGCTCCTTCCAAACGCGGCTTGCGCCGCGGGTTGCTTACTTCTTTTCTTCGGGCTTCTTTGCGTCCGCGGCCGGAGCAGCTGGCGCGGCAGCGGCGTCGGCAGGCTTGGCGGCATCGGCGGGCGCCGGGGCGGCCGGTGCGGCTTCTGCAGGCTTGGCGGGTTCGGCAGCCGGGGCGACCGCCGGGACAGGCGCGGGTTCTTCCTTCTTGCCGCAGGCGGCGAGGGCGAGGGCGACGAGCATGGCAACGAGAAGCGAACGGATCATGGTGTATTCCTTGGCGAGTGTTCGATTGATCGGGAAAACCTGCGATTGCGTCCTGAACGAGCAACCGAAGCTGGGTTCAGCTGCAACCAACCTCACAATTATAACGCGCATTTACAATTTGTAACCAGTGTTCAAACACGACCCTGATCAGGCAGCGAGTCGGGATGGCTGCGAAGCTCAGTCCTGAGGCTGAGAACGTAGCCGTGAGCTTCGGTCGCGCCGGTTCGAATGTCACAGGCCCGTCTGAACGATGCGGCGCCGAGTCGCTTACAGTCCGAGGGTCGTGGCCGGAAGGGCGGGCTCCGATGCCTGCCACAACTCTTCGATGCGATCTCGGAACACCGTCGTCCCCAAGGGATTGTCCGTCGCCAAGAGGCCGTCAGGGCCGTCGTGATGGAACCGGTGGACGTAGTGCAGGTCGTCCGCCATGACGAAGGGGTCGGAGATGCCCTTGACGTTATCGAGCGTCTCCTGGACCGAGATGACGTGACTGAACTGCCGCAGCAGGGCGAGCAATCGCGGACAGAACCGATAAGCCGTCTGCGCATCGTGCAGCACGATGCGCATCTGGTTGCGCCGACTGCCCAGGCAGAAGCGGCGCACGACATCCACCCGTGCCTCCCGGTTCCACTCGGATCCGAGCTGCCGCGCGAACACGACGATGCGATGCCTTGCCAGACTCAGCACTTGGTCGATCGCGTGCTCGACGTCGACCCGCGACGCAAGCTTCGTCGTCGTCGGCCGGGATTCCGGAACCCCTGAAGAAGTATCCGATTCGTCCATGATTCAACGGGGCATGGCTGGCAGCCGGACGAACCCGGCCGACCACCACTCGTATAACAGCGTCGCCACCGGTGCAGGGAGGGCTTGTGGCGCGAGGCGTCGCCGGTCCGAGAGTTCCTGCAGGACTGGCGGAACACCGCGCGGAAACCGGTATTCCTCGCCGTTCATGTATGCCGCAGTGGCCGAATAGAGCATCAGACTCCGGCGATCGAGCGACGTACCGTTGCGGCGGATACGTTCGATCGCGACACCGGCGGCGACCCGCTGCGCCGGCGGATCGAAGAACACGTGCGGTTTGGGCTCGGTGAGGTAGCGTCCGAGAAAATCGGTGACGTCGCGTCGACGCCAGCGCGTCCTGGCGAGCACTGCTTCCGTGGCTGCGATGAGGCCCCCGCCAATCCTCCCAGGGTGATTCGTCGGGCCCAGGTCCGGGTCGGCATATTGGCCGGGAAGTACGATCCGGTCGGAGAAATCGGCGAGGAACCGCGACGCCAGTTCCTGGAAAGCGGGGGCGCGGTAGCCGATCGACCACGTCGTGCAGTCCGTGACAGCGATGCCATGGTGGGCGAAGCGCGGCGGCAGGTAGAGCATGTCGCCGCCGTCGAGTGTCGCGTCGCCCTCCGGCCGGAACCGCTTCAGGATCTTCAGCGGTGCCGACGGCATAAGCTCCAGGTCGTCCTGACGCCCGATTTTCCAGCGGCGCCTGCCTGCGCCCTGGAGCAGGAACACGTCGTAGGCATCGAAGTGCGGGCCGACGCTGCCGCCGGGCACGGCGTAGCTCACCATCAGGTCGTCGAGCCGGGAATGCGGCAGGAAATCGAAGCGCTGCAACAGCGCCGCCGCGGCATCGTCATGCAAGTTGACCCCCTGCACCAGCAGCGTCCAGTCGCGGGCCGGCAGGCGCCGGAAGTCCGCGCGGGTGAACGGCCCATGTCGAAGCTTCCATTGCCGGCCGGCGCCGATCACCAGGCGCGACTCGACCTCGTCGGAGCAGGCCATGGCGATCAACGCGGATGGCTCGAGAACCCCGGCGAAGCCGGGGATCGCCTGGCGCACCAGAAGTGGCTGTTTCTGCCAGTGACGCGCCAGAAAAGTGCGCGCCGGGAGCCCCCCAGGTAATGTCTTGTACATGTCTGAATTATATTGTCGATGCAGGTCGCGGAGCCGCCGATCCTGATGGATTTGGCGCACGCGAATTCGGTTACACTCGAACCGAGTTTTCGCTGCGGAGAGTTGGATGCTGAAAGCAGGAGATCCCGCGCCCGAATTCAATTTGCCGGATGCCGAGATGGAGATGGTGAGTCTCGCGTCGTTCCGGGGGCGGAATATCGTTGTGCTCTATTTTTATCCGCGCGACGACACCCCGGGTTGCACGATCGAAGCGATCGACTTCAGCGAGCTCGAAGACCGCTTTGAGAGACTCGGAGCCATCGTCATTGGTGTCAGCATGGACGATTGCCTGTCGCACGGCGCGTTCCGCGACAAGCATGGATTGAGCATCCTGCTGCTGTCCGACTCGGAGGGCGAGGTCTGCAATCTGTATGGCGTGCTGCACGACAAGGAGTACGAAGGCCGGACGCGCCGCTGCATCCAGCGATCCACCTTTATCATCGATCGCAACGGACTGCTGCAGCGCGTGCTGTATGGCGTGAACGCGCGCGGCCACGCCGCGGAGATTCTCACCCACATCAAGGAACTCGCGTGACCCAGCAGGTGCTCAAGAATACGGTCGTATCGCTCGACTACGAAATGCGCGATGCAGACGGTGGTCTGATGGAGAAGACCGATCAGCCGATCACGTATCTGCACGGTGGCTACGACGGGATCTTTCCGCGGGTCGAGGAGGCCCTCCAGGGCAAGGCAGCGGGCGACAAGCTCACGATCGAGCTGACGGCGGACGACGCCTTCGGCGACTACGACGAGGAACTCGTGCGGGTCGAACCTCGCAACCTGTTCCCCAAGAATGTCTCCGTGGGGATGCAGTTCGAAGGCGCATCCGAAGGGTCGGATCACGCGACTCTCTATACCGTCACGGATATTTCCGACGCATCGATCGTGGTCGATGGCAACCATCCGCTCGCGGGCAAGGCCGTGCGGTTCATCTGCACGATCACCGCAGTGCGAGCGGCCATCGCCGAGGAACTGCGTCACGGGCACGTGCATGGCGAGGGTGGTCATCACCATTGAGCCGCGGTAACCAGCAGCCTGCACGCCAGTACGCCGGGTGCCGGGAGAAGTTGCGAGGGAGCCCGGCTCAGCTTACCGGCAACGCCGGCTTGTCCTTCGCGGCACTCAGCATCCGCGACGTGCGGTCATCCCGGAAGAGGATCGGCTTCACGTTCGTCGGCAGCGTCGGCCGGTCGGCCTTCTCCACCGCTTCGACGACGAGATGATGATGCGGCGAGAGATCGCACACCGGATCGGCATTGGTCGCGTCGCCGGTCAGCATGAACGCCTGGCAGCGGCAGCCGCCGAAGTCCTTTTCCTTTTCCGGGCAGGTGCGACAGGGCTCCTGCATCCACGAGTCGCCGCGGTAGGCATTGAAGGCGGGTGAGTCGTACCAGATCCAGCGCAGGTCGTGATCGCGTGAATTGGGGAAGGTCAGCCCGGGAAGCATGCGGGCTTCATGGCACGGCAACACCAAGCCGTCGGAGGTGACGGTCATGAACAGCGAGCCCCAGCCGTTCATGCAGGCCTTCGGCCGGGTCGCGTGATAGTCGGGAACCACGTAATAGACCTTCATGGCGTTGCCGACCTTCTCGCGGAACCGGTTGGTCACATCTTCGGCCCGCTGCAGCTGATCGCGGCTCGGCAGCAGCTGGTCGCGATTTTCGAAGGCCCAGCCGTAGTACTGGGTGTTGGCAAGCTCGACATACTCGGCGCCGAGCGTTTCCGCCATCTCCAGGATCTCCTGCGTGTGGTCGATATTGTGCCGGTGCAGGACGACGTTGAGCACCATCGGGTAGTCGTACTTCTGGATCAGCTCGGCGCTGCGCTTCTTGAGTTCGAAGGTCTTGGTGCTCGACAGCCAGTCGTTCATCTCCCGCGTCGAGTCCTGGAACGAGAGCTGGATGTGGTCGAGTCCGCCTTCCTTGAAGGCCGCGATGCGCTTCTCGGTCAGACCGATGCCGGAGGTGATCAGGTTGGAGTAGTAGCCCAGCTTGCGCGCCTCGGCGATGAGGATCTCGAGGTCGTTGCGCATCAGGGGTTCGCCCCCGGAGAAACCGAGCTGCGTGGCGCCGAGTTCGCGCCCTTCACGCAGCACCTTGATCCACTCGTCGGTGTTGAGCTCCGGCCCGTACTTCGTGTAATCGATCGGGTTGTAGCAGAACACGCAATGCAGCGGGCACTGGTAGGTGATCTCCGCCAGAAGCCAGAGCGGGTTACCGGGTTTTTTCGCGGATCCAGCCGTTTCCATGTGCCACCTCGAGAAAGTCGACCACATCGGCGCGCAGATCGACGCCGGGGAATTGGACCGCGAACTCAGCCACCATTTGATTGAGGCTGCAGCTGCCATCCACACGCTTCATGATCTCGCCAGCGCTGCCCGGCAGCTTCACCATGCCTTCGGGGTAGAGCAGCACGTGGCAGTCCTGGACCGATTCCCATTGGAACCGGAAGTACTTGGCAAGTTCGATGGGCGCATCGTGATCGAACGCCACGCGGGTCGGTGTGTCCATCGTTGTCATCCGACCTTGCGTTCGCCGATGCTGTAGTTGACCATCATCGCGTCGCACATTGTCCAGAGGACATCCAGCTTGAACTGGACAATGTCGCATGCGCGTTGCTGCTGTTCGCGCGTCCGGAAATGTTCGAGCGTCACGCGCAGGCCGTGATCGACATCGCGCCGTGCCTCGGACAGACGCTTACGGAAATAGGCATAGCCCGCCTGATCGATCCAGGGATAGTGCTGTGGCCAGTTGGCGAGCCGTTCCTTGTGGATCTCAGGAGCGAACAGCTCCGTGAGGGATGAGCACACCGCCTCCTGCCAGGGGCGGGTACGGGCGAAATTGATGTAGGCGTCGACGGCGAAGCGCACGCCCGGGAGCACATGCTCGAGCGAGGTGACGTCGGCGCGATCGAGGCCGACGGCGTCGGCAAGGGTGAGCCACGCCTCGATGCCGCCTTCGTCGCCGGCAGTGCCGTCATGGTCGAGGATGCGCTGGATCCACAGGCGGCGATGCTCGCGGTCCGGCATGTTCGACATGATCGCAGCGTCCTTGATCGGGATCGCTGTCTGGTAATAGAAGCGGTTGCACACCCAGCCGCGGATCTGCTCCCGGGTCAGGCCGCCCGCGTTCATCGCCACCTGATAGGGGTGATGGATGTGATAGCGCACGCCCTTGGCGCGGATGCGGGACTCGAACTCCTCGCGGGTCCAAGGCAGATTGTCGGCTGCTCCCATACTGGTTCTCCGTCAGAGCGCGATATCCATCCCGTCGAAGGCCACTTCGATGCCGTGCCGGGTGAGTTCGGCACGCTGTTGGGAGTCTTCGTCGAGGATCGGATTGGTGTTGTTGATGTGGATAAGCACCTTGCGACTGGCGCGCAACGATGCGAGGACCTCGATCATCCCGCCGGGGCCGGACTGCGGAAGGTGCCCGATTTCCCGGGCGCGTTTCTGCGAGATGCCGAGGGCGACCATCTCGTCATCGGTCCAGAACGTGCCGTCGACCATGACGGCGTCGGCGGCCTCGAGGTGCGGTACCAGGTGCGGTTCGATCTCGCCCAGCCCCGGCGCGTAGAACAGGCTCTTGCCGGTCCGGGTGTCGGTGATCCGCATGCCGATGTTGTCGCCTTCATGCGGATTGTTGCGGTGCGGCGAGTAGGGCGGCGCCTTGCTCTTCAGCGCCACGGCGGTGAACGAGAGATGCTCGGCGCCCACGACGTCGAAACTGGAACCGATTGCGGTCGGCAGCGGATGCCAGTTTACGCCGCAGTAGTGGCCGAGGATCGAGAACAGCGGATTGCCCGTGGTCATGTCTTCGTGGACCATGTCGGTGCAATAGATCTCAAGCGGCTTGCCTTCGCGCAGCATGAGGAGGCCGGTGGTGTGGTCGATCTGTCCGTCCATCAGAACTACCGACCGGATGCCGGTGTCGCGGATGCCGCGGGCGGGCTGCAGCGCGGGGAATCCCTGGATCTGGGCGAGCAGATCCGGCGAGGCATTGAACAGAACCCAGTCGACGCCGTTGCCGCTCACCGCGATCGACGACTGCGTGCACGCCCGGGTCCGCATGGTCCCGTTGCGCACGCCGCTGCAGTTGGCGCAGTTGCAGTTCCACTGGGGGAAACCGCCCCCCGCAGCCGCTCCGAGTACCCGTATCTGCATCACGCTGTGCCTTCGCTTCCGGTTTGCCACTGCGTCGGCGACGTCATCCACGCGCCGGTACCAGCGGTCCTGCAAAACGAAAGCCCCGACCAGGTCGGGGCTTTCGCAACCAGCCGCGGAAATCAGCGGTTGGCGATGTACATCGTGACTTCAAAACCGAAACGCATTTCGGTGTAGGCGGGCTTGGTCCACATAATAAACCTCCGGATGTTAAGGTCTGGGTGATGGCGACAGGTGCATCGCCGCGATGAACGCTTCAGGTTGTGCTTCGCCCGTTTGTGGCGCACTCGGCACGGATGCTGTTGAGTTCGTGACGGAGTGTCCGGCACCCGGGCACCGGGGGCCACAGAAAAATCAGCAACGTCATGTCATGAATATCATGAGAATCCCGGCCACGCGCTGATCCGGCCAGTCCTGCTCATTGCCTCGCCTTCCGCTCCCTCCTAAGCTTCGCCGATGTCCGCCACTGCAATCCTGACTTCCTCGCCGTCCACCGTTGGTCTGTTCGCGAACTGGTACCGGGAACGGCCGTTCCGCTTCGCCTTGGCCTGCTCTGTCATCGTCCATGCGTTGCTCGTCGCCGTGCTTCCCGAGCTCAGGCACATACCGGTCGCCGAGCTGAAAGTGCTCGAGATCGAGTTGATCACGCCGCCGAAGCGCGAACCCGAACCCAAGCCGGCGCCGCCGCCGAAGGTCCGGGAGCCGGTAAAGGTCAAGGCGCCGGCCAAGGTTGCGGCAAAGGTCAAGGCGTCGGCCAAGGTGGCGGCGCCGAAGCCGGTCACGGTGCCCCGACCGGCGCCGACGCCGCCTGTGGTGAAGGCTGTCACACCGCCGCCGCGCCCGGAACCGGTGCTACAAGCCCGCCCCGAGTTCAAGCCGGTTCCGATGCCCAAGACTCGGGTGGAAGTACGACCGGAGTCTCGGGTCGAAGTCCGGCCCCAGATCCGCCCCGACGTCCGCCCCGAATTGCGTCCGGAGCCCCGGGTCGCGCCACCTACGCCCCTCGCGCCGCCGGCACCGCCGCCGCCGACCCTGCAGCCGCAGGTCCGTCCGGAGCCTCGGGTCGAGGTCCGGCCGCAGATCCGGCCTGACGTCCGTCCCGAATTGCGCCCCGAGCCCCGGCTCGCACCACCTTCGGCCCTCGCGCCACCGGCACCGCCGCCGACCCTGCAGCCGCGGGTCCATCCGGAGCCGCGAGCCGAGGTTCGGCCCGACGCGAGGCCGCTATTGCGGACCGAGGTGCGGCCCGAGCTGCAGGCTGAACCTCGCGTCGCCCCTCCTGCGCCGATTGCGCCGCCATCGGCCCCGCCGCCGGAGGTGCGTCCGCAGGTCAGACCCACGCCCAATACCGAAGCGCGGCAGGTCGTGCGGCCGGAATTGCGTACCGACGCGCGACCACAGTTGCATGCCGTGCCGACGCTCAACGCCAGGACGGAAGCGCGGCCTGACCCGGTTGCGCCGGCGGTCCCTGTTGTTCGCACCGAACCGCCACCGGTTCCGGCCCGCGCCGACCAGAGACCCAACCTGAAATCGGCTCGGCCAGCGCCGGTCGTCGAAGCCGCGCCCGCGGCGCCGGTGGCGGCGATCGCTGTTGCCCCGGCCACCCCGGTGCTACAGATCGTTGCCCAGGCGTCTAGCCCTGCTGCGGTCGTGGCTCCGCCAAAGCCGGTCGCGTCAAGGCCGATGGTTGCCCCGCTGGCGCCAGCATCGCCGGTTGCTCCGTCTGCCGACATTGCCGTTCCTTCGCCGACCGGGGCACCATCGGTCGTAGTCAACACGGCACCCCCGCAGGCAGCCGCTCCCACGGCCTCCCCATCGGCGGCACGACCGAGCGTCCAGGGGCCGCCGCAGCAGACCCCGGTTAACGAGGCATTGCTCAAGGACTACGCTCTGCTCTTGTCGCGCCAAATTGGCAAGGATCAGCACTATCCGCCGATGGCCAGGCGCGCCGGCTGGACCGGCACCACGCAGGTTTTGGTGCGCATGAGCGCCGACGGCAAGACCAAGGAAGTCACAGTCGCGAAGTCCAGCGGCCATGAGACTCTCGACAAGGAAGCGGTCGCGAAGGTGAAACGTGCACAGCAGTTGCCATCGCCGCCCGAGGGCTTCCGCGGCAGGGAGTTCACGGTCTTGGTGCCGATCGTGTTTCGGCTGGAGTGATGGCACGGCCCGCGAACCGGCGATGAGCACCCTGTATCCCCCGATCGAGCCCTTCCGGGCCGGCCATTTCGATGCCACCGGCGGCCACCGCATCTATTTCGAGGTCAGCGGCAATCCCGACGGTACCCCGGTCCTGTTCCTGCACGGCGGGCCGGGCAGCGCGACCAAGCCGGACCATCGGCGCTATTTCGATCCGGCGGTGTACCGGATCGTCCTGTTCGACCAGCGGGGGTGCGGGCGCAGCACTCCCGCGGGCAGCACGACGCTCAACACGACGGCGCACCTGATCGGCGACATCGAGCAGCTGCGCCGGCTGCTCGGGGTCGAGCGCTGGGTCCTGTTCGGAGGATCCTGGGGCAGTACGCTCGCTCTCGCCTACGCACAGGCGCTGCCTGCCCGCGTGACGTACCTGATCCTGCGCGGCATCTTTCTCGCCTCCCGCAGCGAACTCGACTGGTATTTCGACGGCCTTCGCAACTTCGTGCCCGCCGCCCGCGAGATGCTGTTCGCAGGGTATGAGGGCGTGCCGTGGCTTGACCTGGTGCGCGCCTATGATTCGGCGCTGCGTCATCCTGATGCCGCGGCGCGGGCGCGCGCCGCGGCGCGCTGGAATGGGTTCGAGGCGGCCGTGATGTCCATCGGCGAGTCACCCGCCCCGGATGTGCCCCCGGCGCTCGCGACGGACGCCGCCGGACTGGCCCGTGCGCGGGTGCAAGTGCACTACCTCGCGCATTCGTGTTTTCTCCGCCCCGGCGAATTGCTCGATGGCGTGGCACGAATTGCTCACCTGCCTGCCATCCTGCTGCAGGGCGGCATGGATTTTGTCTGTCCGCCGGTAACGGCAGTCGAGCTCGGACGCCGCTGGCCGGTTGCGCGCCTGTCGGTGATCGCCCCCGCGCGCCATGCGGCCTCGCACCCCGCGCTGGAAGCGGCGTTGGTCGATGCTGCTGATTCGGTCCGCGACGAGTTTTGCAAGGGCGCTGGACGGCCATTGTCCGTGCGTTCGGGACCATGAGCCTCCGGTTCCGCATCAACCTGCTGATCACGGTACTCACGAGCGTGTTCACGCTCACGGTCTTGCAACTGGCGGTCGATGACACCCGGCGCTCGATCCGCGAAGAGATGGAAGGGGCGAACCGCATCACGCTGCAACTGCTGGCTACGGTGGTCAACGACTCGAGGCTTATCGCGCGCAACGGCGAAGACTCCAACGTGGTCCTGCGCAGCTTGTTGCGTGACCTCGGGCGTGTGCGGGCCCACGACATCCGCCTGTTCGATCACGATGACCGGCTGCTGTATGCGTCGCCGCCGTCCGTGTACAAGGCGGGCGTGTCCGCACCGGCCTGGTTTTCGCGGCTGGTCGCGCCGGAACTGCCGGTCATCAATCTGGCAGTCGACGGCGGTAACGTGACCGTCACGACCGATCCTTCACGTTCGGTGGTCGACGCCTGGGAGGAGGCGCGCCGGGTGCTATTGCTGATGATCGTCTTCCTGATCGCGGTCAACCTGCTGGTGTTCTTCCTCATCGGCCGGTCGCTGCGGCCGGTCAGCACCGTGCTCGAAGGGCTGCAGCGCATGGAGCGTGGCGAGTACCACGCGCGCCTGCCGGGCTTCACGTTGCCCGAGTTCGACGCCATCAGTCACACGTTCAATGGCATGGCCGATGCGCTCGAGCAGTCCCATGCCGAGAACCGGCGGCTGGCGCTTATCGCCGAACAGTCGGGCGATGCCATCGTGATCGTCGATCCGGCGGGCCTGGTGACTTACTGGAACCCGGCCGCGGAGCGCCTGTTCGGCTGGACGGCGACCGACATCATCGGTCAGCCGGCGACCCAAATGGTGCCGCCGGAACGCGCCAGGGAGCAGCAGGCATGGTCGCGCCTGGTGCAGGAGCGCGGCGGTATCGACCATGTCGAGACCCAGCGGGTGACCCGGGACGGCCGGCTGGTCGAAGTCGCCCTGTCGGCGTCGCCGCTCGTGGACCCGGTGAGCGACGCGGTGATCGGCGAGATCCTGTCGATGCGCGACATCACCGAGACCAAGCGCGCGCGCGAGGCGGAGCTCCACCTTGCACAGAATCGCAAGCTTACACAGCTGACCCAACTGCGGCTCGAAGAAGAGCGGCGGGCGATCGCTCGCGAACTGCATGACGAACTCGGCCAGTGCGTCACGGCCATCCGGACTATCGGCACCGTCATCGCACAAAAGACTGCGGCCTCGGGCAGCGACATCCATCGCAGTGCGGAAACCATCGTGTCGATCGCGGGCCACATGTATGACTCGGTTCACGGCATCATTCGCCAGTTGCGACCGAGCGCCCTCGATCACCTGGGCTTGCGTGAGGCGCTGGAAGACGCCATCGGCAGCTGGGAGCAGCGGCATCCCGAGATCCGGTGCCGAATCGATCTGTCCGATCGGCTGGACAGCCTCGGGGAGCGCATCAACATCACCGTATTTCGCATCGTTCAGGAGTGCCTCACCAATGTCGTCAAGCATGCGCAGGCCAACGCTGTGGAAATTGCCGTGACGCGACCTGAAACCGGCTGGCTCGATGTGCTCGTGCGTGACAACGGTCGCGGTCTTACGGAGCGCGGCAGCACCGATTCCGCGCGATT
Organism: Betaproteobacteria bacterium; assembly: GCA_043744975.1. Lineage (GTDB taxonomy): Bacteria > Pseudomonadota > Gammaproteobacteria > Burkholderiales. The sequence goes on from JAYTTO010000323.1 coordinate 11,490, forward strand.
CGGCATCATGGGCATGCGCGAACGCGTCGAGGCGCTGGCTGGCGAATTCGCGCTCGAGACCACGCCGGGCGGTGGATTGTCCGTGAAGGTGCGGATCCCCCTTGGAGTGCAGGACGTGGATCCGGCCGCCGTTGCGTCGAACAGACAGGAGAGCGCATGAATCCGGGCGGGGAGATCCGTGTAATGCTGGCCGACGATCACGCCGTCGTACGCATGGGCTTCCGGCTCTTGCTCGATGCTTCCGTCGACATCCGGGTGGTCGCGGAAGCGGAAAGTGGCGAGGAGGCGGCGCGACGGGTGCAGGAGATCAAACCGGACGTCCTGGTGCTCGATCTGTCGATGCCTGGCATCGGTGGGCTCGAAGCGTTATCACGCATCCTGGCGCGGGATCCGTCCATGAAGGTGCTGGTCCTGACCGCCCATGAAGATGCCATGCATGCCCGACGAGTGCTGAAGGCGGGGGCACTCGGTTACCTGTCGAAGCGCAGTGCCGCCGAGGCGCTGATCCAGGCCATCCGGCAGGTGCACCAGGGGCGGACCTTCCTCGAACCG
>JAYTTO010000324.1:0-8264 GCA_043744975.1 Betaproteobacteria bacterium
CTCACTCGAACCGCCCTTCGTTCAGCGCACGCGTCTCGGGCGCGCTCGGGAAACGGCTGCGGAGCTGGCTGCTGTAAGAGGCCATCGCATTGCGGTCACCGAGCAACCGTTCCATGCGCACGCCGAGCCACAACGCGGAAGCATCCGGCGCCTGCACGATCTGCATGTAGCGCGAGAGCGCACCGCTGGATTTCTCAAGATCGCTCTGCTGGTAATAGAGCTGCGCGAGGTTGATGAGCGCGCGCGCATCGTTGGGCTGCAACTGCAGCGCCTTCTGGAAATACTGCTCCGCCGTCTTCTCGTCGCCGCCGCGCCGGGTACAGATGCCGGCGTTCACGTAGGCTTCCCACGGGCTCTTGTAGAGCGCATTCCCGATGGCCGCGAGGAAGTAGCGCACCGACTCCTTCTCGAACTTGCGGTCGCACAGGAACAGGCCGTAGTTGTTGTTGGCGTCCGAGTCGTTGCGGTCGATCCGGAGCGCGCGCTCGAAGCTCGCTTTCGCCTTGTCGTCCTGCCGCAATCCCATGTAGACCAGGCCGAGCGAGTTGTGTGCCGGCACGTATTTCGGGTCGGCGTCGAGGGCTTCCTTCAGCTCGTCGAGAGCCACGTCGAACTGGCCGATACGGTAGTAGCTCGCGCCCAACTGGGTGTGGACGCGGGCGCGTTCGGTCGGGCTCGCGGGCACGGCCGGCTGGCTGGCCTGCGGCTGGGGTTGCGGCAGTTCCTCGCGCCTGGGCGTCGACGAACCGCAACCGGCCAGCGCCGCACCGAGCAATGCCAACGCCAGCGCCCGGACCATCATTGGGGCGTGAGCGCTCCGTCGCGGCGCATCAGGCGGCTGGTACGATCGATCACCCGGCCGGCGAGCTGGCCGCAGGCGCCGTCGATATCGTCGCCGCGGGTCTTGCGCACCGTGGTGACGAAGCCGGCGGCGAGCAGCACGCCCTGGAAGGCGGTCACCGCATCGCGCGGCGAACGGCGGAAGCCCGAATCCGGGAACGGATTGAACGGGATCAGATTGAATTTGCACGGCAGGTCGCCGATCAGGTCGACCAGTTCGTGCGCCTGGGCCACCGCGTCGTTGACGCCGTCGAGCATCACGTATTCGAAGGTGACGAAATCGCGCGGCGATCCCTGCCGCTGCCATTTCACCGGAGCGGCCGGCGGCGCGTCGCCGGCAACGTCATCGCCGGCGTCGGCGCCGGTGTGCGCGGTGTCGATGTAGCGCCGGCAGGCGGCAAGCAGTTCGCGCAGCGGCCACTTGCGGTTGATCGGCACCAGCACGTCGCGCAGCACATCGTTGGGCGCATGCAGCGACACCGCCAGCGAGACCGGCAGCACCGCGCGCAAGCGGTCGATCCACGGCACCATCCCGGAGGTCGACAACGTGACGCGGCGCCGCGACAGGCCATACGCGTCGTCGTCGAGCATGATGCGCATCGCGGTCACGACCGCATCGAAATTGGCGAGCGGCTCGCCCATGCCCATCATCACCACGTTGGTGATCGGGCGCTTGCCGCGCGCGAGATCGGCGCCGAGCGCGCGATTGGCGAGCCAGAGCTGGCCGATGATCTCGCCGGGTTCAAGGTTGCGGTTGAACCCCTGGCGCCCGGTCGAGCAGAACGCGCATTCGAGGGCGCACCCGACCTGGCTCGAGATGCACAGCGTGCCGCGCGATACCTCGGGAATGTAGACCGTCTCGATGCCGTTGGCCGTGCCGGCAGCGAGCAGCCATTTGCGGGTGCCGTCGGCGGCGATCGAGTCGCTCATCACGGCGGGCGCCTCGATCCGGGCCAGGCCCGCGAGACGCTCGCGCAGCGCCTTCGGCACATCGGTCATCTGCTCGAACGACGCAGCGCCGCCACGATGCATCCAGCGCATCATCTGGCGGGCGCGGAACGGCTTCTCGCCAAGCTCCCCCAGCCAGGCGGCCAGTGCGGCCGAGTCGAAATCGAGCAGGTTGACGGGCATCAGCGCGAATAGACGTTGAGCGCGGGAAAGAAGTAGGCGATCTCGTTGGCTGCGGTCGCGGCGGCGTCGGAACCGTGCACGGCATTGGCGTCGATCGAGTCGGCGAAATCGGCGCGGATGGTGCCCTTGGCGGCCTGCTTCGGATCGGTGGCGCCCATGAGGTCGCGGTTGCGGCCGACCGCGCCCTCGCCTTCGAGCACCTGCACCATGACCGGGCCGGAGATCATGAAGGTCACCAGATCGTTGAAGAACGGCCGGGCGCGGTGCACCGCATAGAATCCCTCCGCGTCGGCGCGCGACAGGTGAACCATGCGCGCGGCGATGATGCGGAGTCCAGCCGCTTCGAAGCGGCTGTAGATCTGACCGATCACGTTCTTGGCGACAGCGTCGGGCTTGATGATCGACAGGGTACGTTCGACTGCCATGTTGCTTCTCCGTATGAGTGTTTTCCGGCACCGAACCGGAAAGGATTATTTAGCTAATTCATGAGGATAGCACATTCAGCGCGCCCGGGAAACGCGACTCGCGCCAATCCGACCGTTGCGGCGTCCGGCGCGCCCGATTCAGCGCATGCCCAGCAGCTTCGGCAGCCAGAGCGACACTTCCGGCACGTACGTGACCAGCACCAGGTAGAGCAGCATCACCCCGACCCAGGGCAGGCATGCCAGCGAGACCTCGGTCATGCCCATCCGTGCCATGTGGCTCGCCACGAACAGGTTCAGGCCCACCGGCGGATGGATCATCCCGATCTCCATGTTGACCGTCATGATGACGCCGAGATGGATCGGATCGATGCCGAGGGTGCGCGCGATCGGCAGGAACAGCGGCGCCAGGATCAGCACGATCGAACTCGGTTCCATGAACTGCCCCGCCAGCAGCAGCGCCACGTTGACCGCGACCAGGAACATCCAGGGCGACAGGTGTTGCGCGGTGACCCAGGCCGACATCGCCTGCGGGATCTGCTCCGAGGTGAGCAGATACGAGAACAGCATCGCGTTGGTCACGATGTAGAGCAGCATCGCGCTGGTGTTGGCGGCGGACAGCAGCACCCGGAGCGTGTCGCGCAGCCGCAGGTCGCGGTAAATGAACACCGCCGCGACGAAGGCGTAGACCGCGCTCACGGCGGCGGCCTCGGTCGGCGTGAAGATGCCGCCATAGATCCCGCCCATCACGACGACGACCAGCAGCAGGCCCCAGAACGCCGCGCGAAACGAGGTGAGGATCTCGCCCGACCCGGCGCGCGGCAGGGTCGGAAAGCCCTTGCGCCAAGCGGTGATGCCGGCGACCGCCATCAGCACCGCCGCCAGCAGGACCCCCGGCACGACCCCGGCGATGAACAACTTGCCGGCGCTGGTGCTGGTACTGACGGCATAGATGATCATCACGATCGACGGCGGGATCAGGATGCCGAGCGACCCCGAGGTGGTGATGACACCGACCGCGAACCGCTTCGGATAGCCGTGCTTCACCATTGCCGGCAGCATGATCGAACCGATCGCCGCCACCGTGGCCGGGCTCGATCCCGAGATCGTGGCGAAGAAGGCGCAGGCCAGCACCGCCGCCATCGCCAGCCCCCCCGGCATCCAGCCCACCAGCGAGATCGCGAACCGGATGATGCGGGTGGCGATGCCGCCCTCGGTGAGGAAGGTACCCGCCAGGATGAAGAACGGGATCGCCATCAGCGGAAAACTCTCGAGGCCGGTGAACAGCCGCTGCGAGACGATGTCGACCGTCTCCATCGAGAACGAGGAGAACACCGCGAGGTAGGTGAGCACGGTGAGGCCGAGCGCGATCGAGATCGGCGTGCCGGTGGCCAGCAGCACCAGCAGGATCGCGATGATGATGACGGCGGTCACGGCGCCGGCTCCATCGGCTGCATGGGCTCGACCGCGGGGGCGCCATGCACCGGCAGTTCGCCACGGCGGGCGAAGCGGTAGAACACCTGCAGGAACCGGTAGCACATCAGCCCGGAGCCGAACGGGATGCACAGGTAGATCACCCAGCGCGGCCATTCGAGATCGGGCGAGACCTGCCCGGTCTCGTGCATGAACAGCACCCAGCGCGCGCCGAGGAACGCGATGATCGACGTGAACAGGGCGCCGAGCAGCAGGCCCAGCATCACCAGCCGGCGGCGCCAGGGCGGACTCGCGCCGGTCACGAGCAGGTCGACGCCGATGTGGATACCGGTGCGCACGCCGTAGGCGGCGCCGAACTTGGCCATCCAGATGAACATCAGGATGCAGAGTTCCTGCGCCCAGGTGAAATCGAAACGCCCGGTGTAGTCCCACAGCCATGGCACCTGGGCGCTCATCCGGTGCAACACCGCCGCGAAGATGATGAGCGTGGCGACCGCCATGAAGCTCGCGATCAGCCACTCCTCGAGCTGGTCGAGGAGGCGGTTGAGCGCCCTCAGCACGGTGCTCACGGGCGCTTGCGCCGCTCCTGCTGCACCTGGTTCGCGATCGCCTGCACTGCCTGGATCAGCTCGCGCCCGATGACCGGCTCGAACTCCTGCTGCACCGGCTGCAGCGCCTTGCGCCACACTTCACGCTCGGCCTCGGGCAGCACGTAGACCTCGGTGGTGCCGGCCTGCCGCACCAGGGCGAGAGCGTCGGCGTTCTCCTTCGCGGAGATGGCGCGCTCGTAGCGGGTGGCTTCCTTCATCGCCTGTTCCAGGGCGGCGCGGATATCGGCCGGAAGGCCTTCCCAGAACTTGCGGTTGACGATGACGGCATACACAAGGTAGCCGTGATCGGAGATGGTGAGGTACTTCTGCACCTCGTGCATCTTCTGCGTGTAGAGGTTGGAGATCGGGTTCTCGGCGCCGTCGACCACGCCCTGCTGCAGCGCCGTGTAGACCTCGCTGAACGCCATCACCTGCGGCACCCCGCCCAGTTGCCGTACCGTGGCCGCCAGCACCTTCGACGACTGCACGCGCAGCTTGACGCCGCGGAAGTCGGCAATCTTCTTCAGCGGCTTGTTGGCCGAGTACTGCTTGAACCCGTTGTCCCAGTAGGCGAGGCCCTTGATGCCCTTGGGTTCAAGCTTCGCGAACAGCTTCTGCCCGATCTCGCCGTCGGTCACGCGATGCACGCTCTCGGGGTCGGGCAGCAGGTACGGCAGGTCGAACACCTCGAAGTCGCGCACGCCGAGCGGTCCGAACTTCGACACTGACGGTGCCAGCATCTGCACCGCGCCGCGCTGCACCGCCTCGAGCTCGTCGCCATCGCGGTAGAGCTGGCTGTTGGGGTAGATCTCGACCTTGACCCGGCCCTTGGTCGCGGCTTCCGCGAGCTGCTTGAAGCGCTCGGCAGCCTTGCCCTTGGGCGTGTCCGCCGCCACGACATGGCTGAACTTGAGGGTGATGACCTGTGCGTGCGCCGATGCGGCGAAGGGCAGCAGGACGACGACGCAGATCAATGGCAGCAGGCGCATGGCGGTTCCCGGAAAAAAGGCGCGCGGAGTGTACACCCCGGTCAGGGTGACAATCCCCCCAATCCCGCGGCGCGCGATACCCCCCATGGGGGGCCGGTTCGCTTGGGAGCGGCCCGGCGCTCACTGAAGGGGCCGCCCCTTTGTGGCACCGTCGGGATCAGGCGTGACCGACCCAGGGCAGCACCCCCGGTTCGCCGGGACCGGCGGCGAACTCGACGTCGATGCCGATCCCGTCGACCCAGGCAACCTCGTCGCCGACGCGCAGCAACGGCAACCGGCTGCGTTCCCAGGGCGGCATGCCGGACTCCTGCAGCAGCTTCTTCAGGGCGCGCCGCGGCCGCCCTGCGGCGATCTGCAGCCGCTCGCCACCGACGCGGAACCCGGCCTCGACCGGCGGTCCGGCCTCGAGCCTGGCACGGGCGATGCCGGCGCCGACCGAGTCATCGAAATGGAGCACCCGGCCGTCGGGCAGCGGCAAAGATGCCTCACCGGTCCAGCAAGCCTTCCACGCCTCCGGCACGGTGGCCGAGGCATCGACGATCAGCCGCCCGCCGTGCCGCCGCAAGGTGATCCCGCCCAGCGCCACACTGGGCGCCCCGTCGGGCCGCGCCTGGAGCAACTGATCGACAACCGAGTCGAGGCGCTTGCGCGCCGGCATCGCGATGCCGTGGCGCCGCAGCCAGTGCCGGACCAGATTGGCGCGCCGCACCGGGGCGAGAGCGATGAGCGCATCGACCCGCAACCCTGCGCCGTCGACGGCACGCCCGAGGTCTTCGGCGGCAACCGTCGCGGCGAGGTCGCTCGCATCGGCTGCGTTCCGGGCCACGCGGTTCAGCGTCTCGCGCCAGGCCGGGAACCGCGTTTCGAGCAGCGGCAGGACACCGGCGCGGAGGAAGTTGCGGGCGTGCACCGGATCGGCGTTCGATTCGTCGGTGACCCAGCGCAGGCTGCGTTCATCTGCCGCGTCCAGCAGTTGCTTTCGCGCGACCTCGAGCAGCGGCCGCAGCAGCACCCGTGCGCCCGGACCGAGCGGCCGCCGGAACGGCATCGCCGCCATGCCTTCGACCCCGGCGCCGCGCAGCATCTGCAGCAGCACCGTCTCGGCCTGGTCGTCGAAGTGGTGCGCGGTGACCACGACATCGGCGCCACTCGCCCGGAAGCAGCGATAGCGCGCCTGACGCGCCGCGGCCTCCAGGCCATCGCCCGAGTGACGGTCGACGACGACGCGATGGATGTCGAGCACGATCCCCCGGCTGGCGCATTCGGCTTCGCAGAAGGCGGTCCAGGCATCGGCGTGCGGGCTCAGGCCGTGATTGACGTGCAGGGCGGACAGGCGGAACCCCAGTTCCGGCGCCAGCGCACCCAGTGCATCGAGCAGCACCATCGAGTCGATGCCGCCGCTGAACGCGACGGCGACATTGCGCCCGTCGAGGCCGGCCGTCGCGAGCCGCCGCCGCACCTGCTCGACCAGCGATTCGAATGCGCTCATCGATGCACCCTTCGGGCAGCGCGGCGCCGTGCCCGCCGGGCTAACGCGGCGTGACTTCCTTGAACTTGCCGAAATCGAGCAGGCGCTCGAAGCGCGTCTCGACCAACTGGTCGATGCTCTTCGCCTGCGCGTCGCGCAATGCCTCGGTCAGCGCCTTGCGGACCGACTGCATGACGGCGCCGTGGTCGCGATGCGCGCCGCCGAGCGGCTCGGGAATGACCTTGTCGACCAGGCCGAGTGTCTTGAGGCGGCTGGCGGTGATACCGAGCGTCTCGGCCGCTTCCGGCGCGCGGTCCGCACTCTTCCACAGGATCGACGCGCACCCCTCGGGCGAGATGACCGAATAGACCGAGTACTGCAGCATCATGAGCGTGTCGCCCACGGCGATCGCCAGGGCGCCGCCGGAGCCACCCTCGCCGATCACGGTGCAGATGATCGGCACCCGCAGTTCCGCCATGACATACAGATTGCGGCCGATGGCCTCCGACTGCCCGCGCTCCTCCGCGCCCACGCCCGGATAGGCCCCCGGGGTATCGACGAACGTGAACACCGGCAGCCGGAACTTCTGCGCGAGCTGCAGCAGCCGCAGCGCCTTGCGGTAGCCCTCGGGCTTTGGCATGCCGAAGTTGCGGTAGATCTTGTCCTTGGTGTCGCGGCCCTTCTGGTGGCCCATGACGACGCACGGGGTGTCGCCGAAGCGCCCGATACCGCCGATGATCGCGGGATCGTCGGCGAAGGCGCGGTCGCCGTGCAGCTCGTCGAAGTCGGTGAACAGGTTCTGGATGTAGTCGAGCGTGTAGGGCCGCTGCGGATGCCGGGCGACCTGCGAGATCTGCCACGCCGAGAGCTTGCCGTAGATCTCCTTGGTGAGGACGTTGCTCTTCTTCTGCAGCCGCGAAATCTCTTCGGAGATGTCGAGGGCGGAGTCGTCCTGCACGTAGCGCAGCTCTTCGATCTTCTGTTCGAGCTCGGCGATCGGCTGCTCGAAATCGAGGGCGGTGGTTTTCATCGGCGCCGAGTATAGACGCGACGCCGGCAAAGGCAACCCGTGGCTACGGCTTGCCGTAGTGCTGCTGGAGATAGTCGACGATGGCCCTGGCATCGGCCTCGGCAATCGGCGCGCCCATCACCTTGATCATCTTGTTGACCGAGCCCTCCCAGCCCTTGCGGTCCAGGAACGGCGAGTTCATCTGGATGTAGTCGAGACTGTGACAGGCAACGCAGTTGGCCTGGACCTGCTCGCGCCCGGCGCCGGCCCTGAGCTCGATGGCGTCCTCGCCCGCCACGGCAGCACCCGCCGCCAGCAGCCAGGTGACTCGAAAAACCCATCCAGTGAGATTGGTCATGTCGACTTTCGGTGGAGTCCGGC
>JAYTTO010000325.1:0-2725 GCA_043744975.1 Betaproteobacteria bacterium
TAGCGATCGGTACCGCGGACCAGCACGGCGGAGTCGCGCGGGCCGGCGGTCTGGCGCACGTAGGTGGGCACGTAGCGGATGGCGAAACCGATGCGGCGATAGCCGGCGCGATTGGGCTCCGAGCCGTGGACGATGCGCACGTGATGCAGCGACATCTCGCCCGGCTGCAGGTACAGACCGACCGCTGCCTTGTCGTCGACGGTGACGGCAACCTCCTGCCCGCGGGAGAGCAGGTTGTCGGCGGCGAAGGTGTCCTGGTGCCGGAGCTGATCGCGGAGGTGCGACCCGGGAATCACGCGCATCGCGCCGTTGATCTCGTCGCTGACCGACAGCGCAATCCACGCCGTGACGATGTCCGGATGCGACAGGCCCCAGTAGGTGGAATCCTGGTGCCACGAGACAAAGGCGGGGTCATGCGGCTCCTTGATGAAGAAGCTCGAACCCCATACCAGCAGGTCGGGACCGAGGATGTCTTCGACGGCGTCGACGATCGCCGGATGGCGGATCAGGCGGTCGAGCCAAGTGAACAGCAGGTGCGGCTTGTTGCGGGCCGTGCTCTTCATGACCAATCCGTCCCCGGCCTCGAAGGCTTCGAGCCGGGTCCGCAGTTGCGCCGCCTCGTCGGCCGGCAACACGCGCAGCGGCGCGAAGTAACCGTCGCGCCGGAAAGCGGCGACCTGATCGGCGGTGAGAACGCCCGGCGGGGTTTCGGTGGCGACAGCCTGAGGAATGTTCATGAGCTTCTTTGTTCAGTTCGGAAAAAAGGTCGCGGGGCAAACCCACCCCGCGACTCAACCGGGAGGCGCTGCTCTATGGCAGCTATACCGCATCATTCCGACACGGATATGTGTGCTTCGGTGTTGCGCGGCGCGACGTGCAGCGGGCATGCGCGGCGCGGGACGTTGTTCCCGCCACGCGCCAGCCCTGCCTCGAATCTCGAGTCTCCACCCCCGTGGAACGCCCCGTACCGACCCGGATGCGCCGCAGCGGCGCATCCGCATCCCCTCACCCGCTGCACGGCCCGATCGGACCGAGACGGCATAGATATTCATGAATAAAATCCCTTTTCAACTATAAAACGACTGTGAAGCATGTCAATACGCACAGCAGCGAAGGGTGAAACCACCCGCTACGCCGCGCCGGCGCTGGAGAAGGGCCTCGACCTCATCGAGCTTCTTGCGGCAGAGCAGCATGGACTGCCGCTGCAGGAGATCGCCCGGCGCCTCGGCCGCACCGCCACGGAACTGTTCCGGATGCTCGACGTGCTCGTGCGCCGCGGCTATCTCGTGCGGCAGCCCGACGGCGGCTATGCGTTGACCCTGCGGCTGTTCGAGGTGGCGCACCGGCACCCGCCGGTCGACCGGTTGCTGGACGCGGCGCTGCCGCATATGCAGGCACTCGCGCGCTCGGTGCGGCAGTCCAACCACCTGAGCGTGCACCACGATCAACGGCTCGTCGTGCTGGCCCGGGTCGAGTCGCCCGAACCGATCGGCTATTCGATGCGGCCCGGCACGCACTTTCCGTTTCGTGACGACCGGGCATCGGCCCGGATCATCACCGCCTTCGAATCCGACGACCGGCGCGCCGCCTGCATCGCCGAACTGCTCGGCAGCGCGCGTCCGGCGAAGGCGCGACGCACGGCGCTGGAGCTGCGCCTGGACGCGATCCGCGATCGCAGCTACGAGGAAGGGCCGAGCGACACCGTGCCCGGCGTCACCGACATCTGCCTGCCGATCTTCGACCATCTCGGGGTGGTCGCCGCGCTCAACGTGATCTTCCTGCAGCACCGTGACGTCAAGGTGACGATCCCGCAGGCGCGGGCGGCGCTGATGCGCACCGCCCGGGCGATCTCCCGCAGCCTCGGCGCAAAGGTCTGACTGGTCAGCCGACGTTCATGCCCTCGGGGGCCTCGAAATAGCGGTTGCGCAGGACGGTCTGGTTCTCGTAGATCGACCCCTGCTTGAGCGCGGGCGGCAGCGGCATGCGCATCGGCGTGGGCACCACGCGCGGTTCGACCGTGCCTTCGCCGCACAGCAGGCGGCTGTCGAAATCCTCAAGCGTGGTGAAGTTCATCAGCGGCCACGCATCGGCGGCGGCGCACTCGTAGAGCAGCAGGTGACGCGGCCGGTCGGAGGTGTTCTGCGCCGAGCCGTGCACCAGGCGCACATGATGGAACGATGCCGACCCCGCCTTGCCGATGCACGGCACCGCATCCGCAAAATCGAGCCCGCTCTCGACCGGGTCCATCGCACCGCAAAAGCGGCCCTCGGCATGGTGGTTGTAAGTCGGCCCCCGGTGCGATCCGGGCAGCACCAGCAGCGGGCCGTTCTCGATGAAAACATCGTCGAGCATGACGCCGATGGCGAGGATGTCGTCGTTGGTGTGCGGGTAGAAGGCCCAGTCCTGATGCCACTCGACCGCGGAGCCGTACCGCGGCGCCTTCATGTTGAGCTTGGAGCCGTGCAATCGGACCGACGGGCCCAGCAGCGCGCGCAAGGTGTCGAGCATCGCCGGCGTCTTCAGGGCATCCCAGAACAGGCGATCGACGACATGCGGCTTCTTGATGCGGCGCACACGCGGCGCATCGGGACGATGCGAGGGCTCAAGGTCGTAGACGTCGTCGTGATCCGATAGTCCGGCCGAACGGGCCACCAGCGATTCGACACTGGCGCGCATGCGCGCCAGTGTCGAATCGCTGGTGGCCCGTTCGGCCGGACTATCGGAT
>JAYTTO010000326.1:0-1530 GCA_043744975.1 Betaproteobacteria bacterium
GCGTGCTCGAGCACGGCGCGGGCTTGATCGACAGTCACGCCGGGAAACCAATCGACAAACTGGTGTACCGAGGCGTCGTCTTCGAGGTTCTCGAACAGCGCGGCGACGGGCACCCGCGTACCCCGGAAGACCCATGCGCCGCTCACGCGATCGGGATCACGTTTGACCGCGGAGCAAGAGGACCAATCAATCATGATTCGGATGGTAGCACCGGGTGGGGTTGATGAAGACTAACCGCACAAATCCACCAACTTCTTCGGCGCCTTTCACCACACGTTCGAGCAGTACTTTGCGGCGGCCGATGTCGACGTGCCGATGAGCGGGCGCGATCGCGACTACGAGCAGGCCAACACCTTCTCCAATCTGGTGTCGGCGCGCTGGCCGGCGTTCAACCTGCTCACTCTGAACTTCGGCTATCACAACGCGCATCACGAGCGCGCCGCGACGCCGTGGTACCGGTTGCCGGCGCTGCACCGTGATCTCTTCGGCGACAAAGTGCGCGCCGTCATGCCGCTCTTGGAACTGCTCGTCGCCTGGCATCGCCATCGTGTCACCCGGGTCTTCTCGGACGACTACGGCCGCATTGGCGAGGGCCGCGGTCGGGCCGACAGCTACATCGGGGTCCACGGGGTTTCATTCCTGACCGTCGTATAGCAGTCCCAAGTCCAAGGCGGGGCGCGCGGGCGCTATCATTGGTTTCGCCGACGCCCACCCCGCCATGACCCAGTACCTTCGCCCCGCCGATCTGCGCACCGCCCTGGAAGCATTGCGGGCGCAGCCGTTGGCGGTGCTCGCCGGGGGCACCGACCACTACCCGGCGCGGGTCGGCAAGCCGCTCACCGACGATATCCTCGACATCGGCGCGCTGACCGAACTGGGCGGGATCGCGGAGCACTCGGATCACTGGCGCATCGGCGCGCTCGTCACCTGGACCGACGTGGTCAACGCCGCCCACTTGCCACCGCTGTTCGATGGCCTGCGGCTGGCGGCGCGTGACGTCGGCGGCGTGCAGATCCAGAATGCCGGGACGCTCTGCGGCAACCTGTGCAATGCCTCGCCGGCCGCCGATGGGGTGCCGCCGCTGCTGGCGCTGGGCGCCAGCGTCGAGCTGCGGTCGACAACAGACCTCGACACCCTGCCACTGGACAACTTCATCCTCGGTCCGCGCCGCACCGCGCTGCAGCCGGACCAGATCATGACGGCCATCCTGGTGCCGAAGCCGCACCGGACCGCCGCAAGCCATTTCGTGAAGCTCGGCGCGCGGCGCTATCTGGTGATCTCGATCGCGATGGCCTCGGCCGTGATCGAGATCGACGACGCCCGCCGTGTGACGTTGGCACGGGTCGCGGTGGGGTCGTGCTCGCCGGTGGCCAGGCGGCTGTCCGCGCTCGAATCCGCACTCCGGTCGCAGGTGGCCAACGCCACTCTCGGCGCGGTAGTCGAGGCATCCCACCTCGCACCGCTGGCGCCGATCGACGATGTGCGTGCGTCGCGCGACTACCGCCACGACGCCACCCTCACCCTGTTGCG
>JAYTTO010000327.1:0-4712 GCA_043744975.1 Betaproteobacteria bacterium
CACGCCGCCCTGGAACAGGCTCTCGAGCACGAAGATCGGGTCCTTCGGCATGCCGACGTCGATCTTGTAGATGTCGGAGCCAAACAGCGTTTGCCCGAAGCCTTCGAGGAAGTAGCTGATGCCGAGCGTGGCCATCAGCAATGTGATGTGCTCCTGGTTGACGAGCTTGCGCAGCACCAGCCGCTCAATGACCCACGCGACGGCGATCATCACCAGCACCGCGCCGGCGAACGCCAATACGTTGGCGAGAATCTTGTTGTCGAAGCCGAGCAGTTTGGGAAACCACTCGTAGAAGCGCGCCATCGCGAGCGCCGCGAACAGCACCATTGCGCCCTGCGCGAAGTTGAAAACGCCGCTGGCCTTGTAGATCAAGACGAAGCCGAGCGCGATCAGCGAATACAGCATGCCCGCCATCAGCCCGCCGAACAGGGTTTCGAGGAAGAAGCCCATCAGTGACTCGTCCCCAGATAGGCGCTGATCACGTCAGGGTTGGCGCGCACGTCTTGCGGCGACCCATCGCCGATCTTCTTGCCGTAGTCGAGCACGACCACGCGGTCGGAGATGTCCATCACCACGCTCATGTCATGCTCGATCAGCACGATGGTGGTGCCGAACTCGTCGTTGACGTCGAGGATGAACCGGCACATGTCCTGTTTCTCCTCGATGTTCATGCCCGCCATCGGCTCGTCGAGCAGCAGCAGCCGCGGTTCGGCGGCGAGCGCGCGGCCGAGTTCGACGCGTTTCTGGATGCCGTAGGGCAGGCGCGCCACCGGCGTTTTGCGCACCGATTCGATCTGCAGGAAGTCGATGATCTGCTCGACCTTCTCGCGGTGCTCGATCTCCTCGCGCCGGTTGCGGCCGAGGTAGAGCGCCTGCGCCAGCAGGCCGCAGTGCATCTTCAGATTGCGGCCGGTCATGAGGTTGTCGAGCACGCTCATGCCCTTGAACAGCGCGATGTTCTGGAAGGTGCGCGCGATGCCCATGCGCGCCGCCTTGTTCGGGTCCATCTGCCGGAAGGTCTCGGCGCCGATCCGGATGCTGCCCTGCTGCGGCGAGTAGACGCCGTTGATGCAGTTGAGCATCGAACTCTTGCCGGCGCCGTTGGGCCCGATGATGGCGCGGATCTCGTGCTCGTGCACGTCGAAGCTGATGTCGGTGAGCGCCTTCACGCCGCCGAACGCGAGCGAGATGTTGTCCACCGACAGCATGGTGTCGCCGATGCGGCGGGACGGCGCGTTCATGCTGCTCTTGTAGTGGACCGGGCGCTTTGCGCGGCCACGTCACGAATTTCCACATCGGCGCGAATGGTGCCGGTGCGCCCGTCCTCGAACTTCACCTGCGCGTCGATCTCGCAATGCGACGCGGTGGAGTAGAGCGCGTCGACCAGTTGCGCGTACCGCTCGGCGATGAAGCCGCGCCGCACCTTGCGGGTCCGGGTGAGTTCGCCATCGTCGGCGTCGAGTTCCTTGTGCAGGATCAGGAAGCGCCGGATCTGCGAGCCGCCGAGCTTCGGGTCGGCCGCCAGGTCGCGGTTGACCTGCTCGACGCAATCGCGGATCACGTCGTAGACGGCAGCCTTCTGTGCGAGGTCGGTGTAGCCGGAATAGGCGATACCGCGCCGTTCCGCCCAGTTGCCGACCGAGTCCAGGTCGATGTTGATGAACGCGGTGCACATGTCGCGATCATGGCCGAAGGCGACAGCTTCCTTGATCTGCGGGAAGAACTTGAGCTTGTTCTCGATATAGGCCGGCGCGAACAGCGTGCCGTCGACGAGCTTGCCGACGTCCTTGGCGCGGTCGATGATCTTGATGTGGCCGTCGGCGTCGACGTAGCCGGCGTCGCCGGTCATGAACCAGCCGTCGGGGCTGATCGATTCCGCGGTGGCGTCCGGTCGCTTGAAATACTCTTTCAGCATGCTTGGCGTGAGCACCTGCACCTCGCCGTTGTCGGCGATGCGCACCTGCACGCCCGGCAGCGGCGTGCCGACCGTGTCGAGCTTGACCTGACCGGTGGGATGCTTGCAGACGTAGGCGGCGGTCTCGGTCTGGCCGTAGAGCTGCTTCAGGTTGATGCCGATCGACCGGTAGAAATCGAACAGGTCCGGACCGATCGCGGCGCCGCCGGTATAGGCCACGCGGACGCGCGAGATGCCGAGCACATTGCGCAGCGGGCCATACACCAGCAGGTTGCCGAGCGCGTACTGCAACCGGTCGCCGAACCGGATGCCGCCGCTGCGGCCGTCCATGATCGCGCCGCCGCAGCGCTTCGCGACCGCCATGAAGTGATGGAACAGACGGCGCTTGAAGGGGGCGGCGTCCTCCATCCGGATCATCACCTGGGTCAGCAGGTTCTCGAACACCCGCGGCGGTGCGAAGTAGTAGGTCGGGCCGATCTCGCGCAGGTCGGTCATCAACGTCTCGCTCGATTCGGGGCAGTTGACGCAGAACCCTGCCACCAGCGCCTGTGCATACGAGAACACATGATCGCCGACCCATGCCATCGGCAGGTAGGACAGGATCTCGTCGTCCTCGGTGAAGCCGTCGAACGAGATGTCGCCCGACGCCGCCGCGATGAGCGACGCGTGGGTGTGGCAGACCCCTTTCGGGTTGCCGGTGGTGCCCGAGGTGTACAGCATCACCGAGGTGTCGGCGGTTCTGCCGGCAGCAACCTCGCCGTCGTAGAAGCCGGGGTTGGCGGCATCGAAGGCCCGCCCCTTGGCCTGCACGTCGTCGAAGGCGACCACACCGGGCTCGTGGTAATGGCGCATGCCGCGGCCATCGTCGAACACGATGGATTGCAGCAGCGGGCAGCGGGCCCGGATCTCGACCAGCTTGTCGACCTGTTCCTGGTCTTCGACCACGGCAAAGGCGATCTCGGCGTTGTCGAGCACGAACTGCATCTCGCCGGCCACGGCGTCCTGGTAGAGCGGAACCGGGACCCCGCCGAGAGCCTGGGCCGCCATCATCGACCAGTACAACCGGGGCCGGTTGTCGCCGATGATCGCGAGCGTCATGCCGCGCCGGAATCCCATGGCGGCGAGGCCGCACGCGGTCGCCCGGACTTCGTCCGCCACCTCGCGCCAGGTCCACGACAGCCAGATGCCCAGATCTTTCTCGCGGATGGCGGTGCGATCGCCCCGCACCTGCGCCTGATGCAGCAGCAGCCGCGGAAAGGTGTCGGCGGCGGCAGGCGGAATGCCGGCAGGGGTCAACTGCGCTCCTCGATATCTTCTGGTGGCGGAACATTGTTCCGGACGCCTGCGGCCAGCGCCCGGAAAATTGTGCCAGAAGTTAGCAGGTTCGGGCGCGATTACTTAGTAGGTGTAGAACCCGCGGCCGGTCTTGCGGCCCAGATAGCCGGCCTCGACCATCTCGACCAGCAGCGGCGCCGGGCGGTACTTCGGGTCCTTGAAGCCTTCGAACAACACTTGCATCACGGCCAACTCGACGTCGACGCCGATCAGGTCGCACAGCGCCAGCGGGCCGATCGGATGGTTGCAGCCCATGCGCATGGCGTCGTCGATCTGCTGCGCCGTGGCGAGCCCTTCGCCGAGCGCGAACACGGCCTCGTTGATCATGGGGCAGAGCAGGCGGTTGACCACGAAGCCGGGGCTGTTGCGCACCGGGACCGGCGCCTTGCCGATCTGCTTCGTCAGCGCCTCGACCGCCGCGAACGTGGCATCCGAAGTCTGCAAGCCGCGGATCAGCTCGACCAACTGCATCACCGGCACGGGGTTGAAGAAGTGCATGCCGATCACCTTGTCGGCGCGCTTCGTTGCCGCCGCCAGCCGGGTGATCGAGATCGACGACGTGTTCGACGCCAGGATCGCGTCCGGCTTCGCCAGGGCATCGAGCTTGCCGAAGATCTCCAGCTTGAGCGGCAGGTTCTCGGTGGCCACCTCGATGATGATGTCGACGTCGGCCAGGGCGTCGATGCTGGTCGAGCCGGCGATGCGCGCCAGCACCGCCGACTTGTCGGCCGCACTCATCTTCTCCTTCTTCACCAGCCGCTCGAGGCTGCCGTCCACGTTCTTCAGGCCGCGATCGACGGCAGCCTGGGCAACGTCGGTGAGGGTGACGGCATGGCCGGCGACGGCGAATGCCTGGGCGATGCCGTTGCCCATGGTGCCGGCGCCGACGACGCCGATGGTCTTGATGGTCATGGTGGCTGTGGATTCCGGTTGGAAAAAGGCGGTGGATTCTAGCGTGCGGGCCGGCCGCGCGCGCCCGGACGGTCAGGTGTTCCGCGTCCTTGCCGATAATTGTGCAGGCTCCCAAACCCCGTTGTCACCCGGCGGCCGTTTCATGGCGTGCATTCCAACGCATCCAGGAGCACACCATGAAGCTGCGCAAACTTGTTTTGGCGATGGCCCTGACCTTGCCCGCCGGTTGCCTCGCCGTGCCGGCCTTCGCCGTCGGGACGCTCGCGGACGTGACCATCGTCGACCGGACCACCGGCCGGACGCTGCCCACCTGGTTCAGCGACGGCCGCTGGTACCTGGCCGGGCGCCCCGGGAGCAACTACGAGATCCGCATCCGCAACCAGGCGGGAACCGACCTGCTGGCGGTGACCTCGGTCGACGGGGTGAACGTGGTCAGCGGCGCGACCGCCGCCGTCTCGCAGACCGGCTACGTGCTGTCGCCGGGATACGTCCTGCCGATCCGCGGCTGGCGCAAGGACATGGCGCGGGTGGCCGCGTTCACGTTTACCAG
>JAYTTO010000328.1:0-1794 GCA_043744975.1 Betaproteobacteria bacterium
CGAAGGGGCCCGGTCCGCAGGGTCCCCCGAGGAACCGGGCGCCCCCTGGAGGGGGAAGGCGAAGCGCAGCGCAGCCTGGGGGTGGACGTCAACCTCTCAGCGCCCGAACACCCGCGACAGCGATCGCAGCAGGTCGCGGCCGGGCAGAGCGACCTTCGGCCGGTCGTTGGGGTCGGTACCGGCCGGCAGCGCCAGGCGATCGGTCAGGTCCTTCGCCCAGGGTGCATGCATCCAGTCGGCCGGGGGCGGGGGCGGGAGTGTGGTGGTGGTGTGCAGCCGGAACGGATTGAGCGAGCCGGCCCAGTCGACCGTGCCCGCGACGGCCGGCGGCGGTGGCGGCGCCACCACGGTCACGATGCCATCGGTCGGATCGACGCCGGGCACCGGTGCCGGATTGAGCGGCAGCCTGGTGTCGTTGAGGGTCGCCGACTGCAGGTCCACGGCACTGGTGCCGGGTACGGCGCCGTCCTTGATGCGGAAATCGATCTCGAGCAGGTTGCCGGCGCCGCCGGTCATCGCGGTCAGCCGGCTCATGTCGACCACCAGCAGGCCCGGCTGGTTGCTCACGATCATCCACTGGAAGTCGGCGGCGAGCGCGCCCTTGCGGACGGTCACCACTTCGAGCACGGAGGCGTCGTACGACAGGCGCACCACCGAGGTCTCGAGGCCCGCCGCCGTGTCGAGCGAGATCGGGATGGTGACGACGCTGCCGGGCCGCCCGACCGGGTTGGCTCCGATGCGGACCACCGGATCCGGGCCGGCGAACACCAGCGGCGGAATCTCGGACGGGATCGGCGGAATCTCGGGACGCGGCAGCTTGTTGTCGTTCGGATCCAGCAGCCCGATCACGTGCTGCTGCAGGCGCAGGGCATCAATGGCGTTGAGGCTGCCGTTGCGGGTGATGTCGCCCACGATCGTCGGATCGATGCGCGGATAGACATTGAAACCGGTGTCCAGCGTGCTGATCACCCGCTGCATGCGCTGCACGTCGATGCTGCCGTAGTTGCCGTTGCCGCTGGTGTCGCCGAGGTAGCCGACCAGATGGATCGCATCGTCGCCGGTGCCCCGCGTCGAACTCGCACCGGTGGCAACCAGTACGTCGCGGACGTCGAGGATCTCGGCCGTACCGTAGCCGGCACCAGCGCGCACGTCGCCCGCAAGACCGATCAGGCGGACCAGGCCATTGGCGGCAAGCGGTCCGGTGAGATCGATGTGAACCAGGATCGAGCCGTCTGCGCCGATCGTACTGGTGAAGGTGCTCCCGGCCGGCAAGCCGGCGTCGAGCACGGCATCCGCAGGACGGAACCGCACCAGATCGGACTGATAGCCGATGCGGAACTCGATCGATCTCGCGCCCGCCGCGCCGCTGATCGACACCGGC
The DNA here is from genome assembly GCA_043744975.1 of Betaproteobacteria bacterium. Taxonomy (GTDB): domain Bacteria; phylum Pseudomonadota; class Gammaproteobacteria; order Burkholderiales. The sequence goes on from JAYTTO010000328.1 coordinate 1,382, forward strand.
AGCAGGAAGCTCTGACCGGGGCCGCGCATGAGGTCGGGAATCGAGATCACCGGACCGTCGATTGCACTCAGGGTGAACGTGTGGCGGTAGTTGTCCGCGTTGGTCCCGTCGCCGTTGCCGTCGAGCGAACGTCCCTTGTTGTCGAGGAAGCCGTTGGCGCGGCTCGCCAGCGTGACATCGTAGGTGCCGGCCGGCAGCGTGCCACCGGTCCGGACGAACGTGAAGCCTTGTTTGTCCGCATCGACCACCAGCGAGCCGCGAACGGGCTGGTGTGTCGGCCCCTGAGTAACGATCACATCGGCAGCGCCGAACGACGGCGTCCCGGCAACCGACGTTGCACCCGAGTAGAGATTGATGACGCTCGCGTCGAAGGTCCGGTTGAACCGCACCGCGAAGCCCGAGGCCGTCGGGGT
>JAYTTO010000329.1:0-4883 GCA_043744975.1 Betaproteobacteria bacterium
AGAAGAAATCAGCGTCGCCTGACCGCGACGCAACGGCAGACGATGACGTCCATCCGGTGGCCTGGATGGACGTTTTTCTTGACGGCGTCGACGTCGTAAATAGACCGACGCCCACCCGGAGTTCTCGTGCATCGTTGTCTCGCCCTGGCGTTCTCCGCTGCCACTCTGGTGCTGCCCCTGCGCTTGGCCGCGGCGGCGCACGACTCGCATCCCGGGCGCTTTCTCGCGGCGAACTGCACCGGCTGCCATGGCACACAGGGCTACAGCGTCGGCTCCATCCCCAGGATCGCGGGCCTGGATCGCGCGGCGATCATCGGCGCCATGAAGGCGTTCCGCGCCGGCGAACGGCCGGCCACGGTGATGCATCAGCATGCGAAGGGCTACACCGATGCACAGGTCGAACTCATCGCCGACTACTTTGCAGCTCAACCGCCGCTCTAGCTTGCCGGACGCCATCCCCTTGAATCCGCGTCGCCGCGATGTCGTGGGCCTGTTCGGTGCGGCGGCGGTTGCCGGTGCGTTGCCATCGATCGCCCGTGCCGGCGCGGGCGGCATTCCCGCGCGGGTGGTGGTCATCGGCGGCGGCTTTGCCGGCGCGACGGTGGCGAAGTACCTGCGTCTCTGGGGCGGGGGCATCCGAGTCACGCTGGTGGAGCGCAACACCGACTTCGTGTCGTGTCCGATGAGCAATCGGGTGCTGGTCGGGCGCGCCTCGATTGCCGGGCTGACCTTCGGTTACGGCGAACTGGTGCGGAAGCATGGCGTGCGCGTCGTGAACGACACCGCTACCGATATCGATCCGGAACGTCGCAGCGTGACGCTGACCTCGGGCAAGACGCTCGGGTACGAACATCTGGTGGTCGCGCCCGGGATCGAACTCGACTATTCGTCGATTCCGGCGCTCGTCGACGAGGCTGCCCGCGGCGACATCCTGCACGCATGGAAAGCCGGCGAACAGACCGTGGCCCTGCGGCGGCAGCTTGAGTCGATGCCCGACGGCGGCGTCTTCGCCATCACGATTCCGAAGGCACCCTATCGCTGCCCGCCTGGTCCGTACGAGCGCGCCTGCCTGGTTGCGTGGTACCTGCGCGAGAACAAGCCGAAGTCGAAGGTGTTGATCCTCGACGCCAACGACAAGGTCGCGTCCAAGGAGGCCTTGTTCCGCAAGGCATGGGCCGATCTTTATCCCGGCATCGTCGAATACCTGCCAAACAGCGAACTGGTCGACGTCGATGTTGCCACCCGCACCGCGAAGCTCCAGTTCGACGACGTCAAGGCCGATGTGCTCAACGTGATTCCGCCGATGAAGGCCGGGGTGCTCGCCGCGCGCGCAGGTCTCATCACGGCGAACAACAAGTGGTGCGGTGTCGACTTCCTGACGTACGAATCGGTCGCGCGCAAGCACATCCATGTGCTCGGCGACGCGATCCTGGCCGGGCCGCTGATGGCAAAGTCGGCGCACATGGCGAACCAACAGGCGAAGGTATGCGCGGCCGCGATAATCGCGATGGTGCATGGCGAGGCGGTGAATCCGGCGCCGGTGATCAACAACACCTGCTACAGCTACGTCGACGCCACGGACGCCATACACATCGCTTCGGTTCACGCCTACGATGCGGATCAGAAGCAGATGATGCCGGTGCCGGGGAGCGGCGGGTTGTCGGACGCACCGAGCGAACTCGAGGGGCGCTATGCCGAAGGCTGGGCGCAGAACATGTGGGCCGACTCATTTGGTTGAGTGTCGGCCGCGAAGCGGAGGAGGAGGGGTCAGTGGTGCAAAGCAAATGGCGGCGTCGATTGTTGTGGTCCTTGTGCCTGTCGGCTCTTGCCGGTGCGGCTGCGGTCCGGGCCGAGGACGCGCCCGCGGGACTTCATGGGACTTGGCGCGGTCCCTGGTATCTCGGCATGACCAGCGGAACCGCCACGCTCATCCTGCTGGGCGATCCGGTTTCCACCGGCACGCTCCAGTTCACCAATCACGACAAGTTTGGCGCCGAGCCGCTACAGCTGCAGGACGTTGCGTACGACGGCTTGCAGTTGCGGTTTCGCGTGCGAGGCGCCGACGGCAGGATGTTCGAAGCGCAGTGGAATGCGGCACCGTCGGCACCCGCAATGAAGGCCTTCGCGAGCTACGGCGGCTACAAGCTGCGGTTCGAATTGACGCGGGCGCCGCAGTAGCGGCGCGGGCGACGGCCACCGGTGGTGGGCGTTGGTGTGCGTGCCCGTGGTCGCGCGGGATTTCCGGTGCTCAGCTGTCGGGATCCTTCAGCGACTTGATGTAGGCCACGAACGCGGCGATCTGCTCCTTCGACAGGGTCTTCTCGAAACCCGGCATCATGCCGGACTTGCCCTTGGCGATGCGCAGGTAGACCTGTTCCGGGGTCATCGAGGTGCCGGCGAGTTTGGGGCCCTTGCCGGCGTGCATGCCGTAGCCGTCGTGGCACCAGCTGCAGTTCATCGCGAACATCTTCTTCACGTCGATGACCTTGGCCGGCGGCGGTGCCGGTGCCGGCGCGGCCTCGGCGGCGGCGGCATCGGGCGCGACGGGGTCGTCCGCCGCGCTGGCAGCGATGCCCGGGAGCAGCGCCGCCAGGATCAAGGCGATGGCGATGCGGGCGGGTGGAGAGGCAACTTTCATGACGATTCCTCGAATCCTGCGGTTTGGCGCGGGCTAAAAAAAACGGGCGAGAGATCGCTCTCTCGCCCCAGGTTACGTCTGCAACTGCCTTGTGTGGATCGGCTCTCCGATCGCGAAGATGGAGAGCCGCCGGTACCAAACTTCAGGGCAGTGCGAACACCAGCAGTTGACCGTTGTCGGTCGGCATGCTGCAGAAGGGCTCACCGAACAGCGGGCAGTAGTTGCCCGACACGTGGCTGCCCCAACCGGTCGCGACGGCAACGTACTGCTTGCCCTTGGCCGTGTAAGTGATGACGCCGCCGTGATGGCCGATGCCGTCGTTGTGACGCCACAGCGTTGCGCCGCTGCGGGTGTCGAGGGCCTCGAGGATGCCATCGGCGCCGGGAACGAACAGCACGTTGCCCTTGGTGGAGAGCAGGCTGGCGAGCGGTGGGTACTTGTACTCCTTCTCCCACTTGATCTTGCCCGACAGCGGATCGCGCGCCGAGACGGTACCGAACGCCTTGCGGCCTTGCGGATGCGTCGAGGTCCAGCTTGCGCCGAAGTAGGACTGACCCGAGAACTCGGGCGGCGGTGCGGCCTTGACCACTTCGATGTCGAAGCACCATTCCTGCACCACCTTGTACAGCAGGCCGGTGTTCGGGTTGTACGACCCCGTGTTCCAGCTGATGTTGCCGTCGATGGCGGGGCAGACGTTGGTGTGCTTGCCTTCCGGCAGCTCGCGACGGCCGATCAGCTGGCCGGTCTTCGGATCGACGCCTTTAATGTAGTTGAAGGTCTTGCCCATCATGTAGGCGCTTTCGACCTTCAGCGGCGCGTTGGCCGGATCGGCGTCGTAGACGAAGATGATGCCACCCTTGTTGGGGTGGACCATGTAGCGCTTGCCGCCACGCTCGATCATCATGAACTCGCCCACGGCGCTGTCGAAGTCCCAGGCGTCATGCGGCATTTCCTGGAACCACGACTTCAGCTCGCCGGTGTCGGCGTTCAGCACGACCACAGAGGAGCTGTAGAGGTTGTCGCCAGGACGGGCGCCGGTGGTCTTCCACTTATCACCGCCCCAGTCGTAGTCGGGCGCCGGATTCGCAGTGCCCCACCAGATCGAGTTGGTATTCTCGTCGTAGCTACCGGTCATCCAGCCGCCGCCGCCGCCGGTCTTCCACGAGTCGTTGCCCCAGCTTGCCTTGGAGCGCTCGTCACCGCCGATGGTGTCGAACTGCCAGCGCACTTCGCCGGTCTTGGCGTCGACTGCGAAGATCGGACCGCAGCAGCCGGAGAGTTCGCCGCCGTTGGAGCCGATCACCACCATGTCCTTGACGACCACGGGAGCGCCGGTGAAGCCCTTGTTGCCGCCTTCGACGGTCAGGATGGTCTTGTCCCACACCACCTTGCCGGTCTTCATGTCGAGCGCGATCATGCGGCCGTCGGTGGTGCCGATGAACACGTTGCCGTGGCCGATGGCGAGACCGCGGCTGTAGGGGTTGTAGAACGTGCCTTCGGAACGGTCCTGGTCGAGCTTGGCCTGGTACTTCCAGATCATCTCGCCGGTGGCGCCATCGAGGGCCCACACCTGGCCGGACGCGCTGGTGTAGTAGAGCACGCCGTCAACGGCGAGCGGGAACGACTGCACGCCGCGCTTGCTGGCGCCGGGGGTGTGGATCCAGGCAACCTGCAGGGCCTTGACGTTCTGCGAGTTGATCTGGTTCAGATCGCTGTAGTGATGGCCGTTGAACGTGCCGTGATACATCAACCAGTTGTTGGGGTCCTTGTCGGCGTTGCGAAGCCGATCCCAGTCCACAGCGCCGGCCTGCATCGAAATGCCGACCATGGCTGCAGCCGACAGCGCCATCGCGGCGCCCGTCAGTCGTGTGCTCCATCGTTTCATTACTCTCTCCCAGTGGTAGGTACGGCTTGATTTCAGCTTGGGACTGCTTGCGGCCCCTTCGCTTCTGTAGCCTGGCATCGGATTGCTTGCCCCCGAGCATTGCGTCGAGCTGCGTAGAAACCCGCACGGAATTTAGCGCCAGCCCTGCCATATTGCAAGGTGGATTGGTGATGACGCCCGCTGGAGAAACGCGGTGTTGCATTGCGGCATAACATGCTACAAATTATTGCTCAGCAGGTTGCGCTGCAACCTGAACACGACAGGAACGCCGGTGATACGAATTTCGCCCACGCTCGCACTGCGCCCCGAAGAACTGGATTTCCGTTTCGTGCGGGCCTCCGGACCGGGTGGCCAGAACGT
>JAYTTO010000330.1:0-6578 GCA_043744975.1 Betaproteobacteria bacterium
GCATGGCGCCGTGTTCCCGGTGATACCATTCCTGCGGATGGTCGGGCCGACAACGCGCCCGTGAACGCAGTTTTCCCCCGGGCGGAGCAACTCTGGCAAGCGAGCAGGAGATAGCGGGTTTCTTGACCGGGGTGGAACGCCGGGCCTACAAGCTCGCCCTGTTTGCGGTTCGGGACCAGCACTCGGCACTCGACATCGTCCAGGACGCGATGTTCAAGCTGGCCGACCGCTATGCGCGCAAACCGCTGGAGGAACTCGCGCCCTTGTTCCAGCGCATCCTCCAGAACACGATCCGTGATCATTACCGGCGGCAAAAAGTGCGGTCGATGTGGACCACCCTCATGTCGTCGCTGTCGCCGGCCGATGCAGAGGATCATGACCCGCTCGAACATCTGCAGGGCGATCCGGACGGCGACAAGCAGAACGGCCCGCAGGAGCTGGCCGAGCGCAATCAGACCCGGCAGTCGGTCGAGGCAGCGCTGCAACAGCTCCCGCCGCGTCAGCGGGAAGCGTTCGTGCTGCGTTACTGGGAGCAACTCGACGTGGCGGAAACCGCCGCTGTCATGGGCTGTTCGGAAGGCAGCGTGAAGACCCATTGTTCTCGCGCCTGCCATTCGATAGCCTCGTATCTGCGCAGGAAGGGGTTGGAACCATGAACGAGAACGAGTTGGGCACCAGGCTTGCCCGCTCCCTCGAGGCCGGACTGGACCAGATCGAGCCATCCGTGTTGCGGCGGCTTGCGGTCATCCGCGAGACCGCGGTCGGGCGCATGCGCGCCGCCGAGACGGTGGGAAGCTTGTTGGTCGCCGGGGCGGGCGGCCGCGGCAGCATGTTCCGGCCGCCCGGTTTCAGGCGCCGGATGCTCTGGCCGGCCTTGGCCCTGGTCGCCGGATTGGTGGGTATCTGGTATTGGCAGCTCGCCACCGCACCCGCCGAGGGCGAGGAACTCGAGATCCTGTTCGACGAGTTGCCTCTCGACGCTTACATGGACAAGGGTTTCGACCAGTGGCTCCACTCTTTCTCCCAGCGTTGATCGTCCTGCTGGCGCTGGCGTCCGGCCCCCTCCCGGCGGCCGACGCGCCCGCGCCGACCTGGTCGCAGCTCAGCCCCCAGCAGAAGGCATTCCTCGCCCCGCTGGAAACCGACTGGGACGCCATGGCGCCCGATCAGCGGGTGCGCCTGGCGAAATTCAGCGAGAAGTCCTCAAGCCTGCCGAAAGAGGAGCAGGACCGCATCCGCGCCCAGATGCAGCGCTGGGCCGGGCTCTCGCCGAGGCAGCGCTCGGAGGTCAGGGCGCACTGGAAAAAGGCCCAGAAACTCCCACCGGACCAGCGCCGGGAACTGCCGCAACGGTGGCTGGAATACGACCAGCTTCCCCAGGAAAAGAAGCAGCAGCTACGCGAGCCTGCCGCGGCGAAGCCTTGACGATGACGGCCGCCGCCGCACCGACGATGCCGCCGCGGGCCGGCCTCTGGCCCCGGTTCGGCGCGCTCTTCTATGACGGATTCCTGCTGCTCGCCCTGGTGTTCGTCGGTTCCTGGCTGTTCCTTACCCTGTTCGGGGATGCCTCCCAGGGCCCGGTGCGCCATGCGTATCAGGTGTTCCTGCTCGGGCTTTGCGGCATCTACCTCGTGTACTGCTGGTCGCACAGCGGCCAGACGCTCGGCATGAAGACCTGGGGGCTGCGCGTGGTCCGTGACGACGGCACGCCGCTTGCGCTGGGCAGCGCCATCCTGCGGTTCGCGCTGGCGCTGGGCAGTGTGGCACTTGCCGGGGCCGGCTTCATCTGGTGCCTGATCGATCGCGACCGCCAGTTCCTCCACGACCGCATCGGCGGCACCCGCGTCGTCCGCGCCCCGATCTAGCGGCGCTCTACCCGATACATCATCACGAACGCGGCCACCAGGAACAGCAGGGTCGGGAAGGCCGCGCTGAAGAGTGGTGGCCATGCGTTGAGCAGGCCGAGATGCCCGAACAACCGCGAGGCCAGGTGAAAACCCAGGCCGAGCATGATCCCACCGAAGATCTTGGCACTGATCCCGCCGTCGCGGGCCCGGATGTAGGCGAACGGCAGCGCCAGGATCATCATGACCAGCACCGCGAGCGGATAGGTGATCTTGCCGTAGAGCGCGATCTCGTGGCGCTGGGTCGCCTGCCCGTTCTCGCGCAGATGCTCGATGTAGGTGAGCAGGCCGGTGAGCGACATGCGCTCGGGGACGACCATGAGCACGTTGAGGATGCCGGGGTTGAGGACCGAGGTCCATTCACGTTCGGCGTCCTTGCGGACGGCGGTCCGGTCGCCCTCGAAATCGGTGCTCACGACATCCTTCAGCAGCCAGTGGTTGCCGCCCCGGTAGTCGCCGGAGCGGGCCTCGCTGATCGACTTGAGGCGGTACTGATCGTCGAACTCGTAGATGCGCACGCCAGTGAGCACGGCGTCGGTGCTGACTTGGCCGACATTGACAAAGCTGCGGTAGTCCCTGACCCAGAGGCCGGAGCGGAACTCCTGGGCGACGATGCCGGTGTTGCGCGATTGCAGCAGCAACTTCTGCGCGGCGGTCTCGCTGAACGGGACGACGAACTCCCCGACCACGAAACACGTCGTGGCGAACACCAGCCCGAGGGGCATGATTGCCATCACCGTTGCTGCAGCGGACACCCCCGAGACCCGCATCACGGTGTATTCGGAGTTGGCCACCAGTTGCGCCAGTGCAAACAGCGTTCCGAGCAACACGGCCACCGGAAACAGCTCGTACACATGGCCGGGAATCGAGAACGCCACCTTGAGCAGGGCCAGCCAGAGACTGTACCGGCCCTTGCCGAGATCGCCGAGTTCCTGAATCAGATCGAAGAACGCGAACAGCATCAGCAGAGCGGAGAACACCAGCGCCGTCGAAGAAAACACCTGCCGCGTGAGGTAGCGCCGCAGCGTCTTCATGACTTGCGGCGCGCCCGGATCAACGGCTGCACGGCAATGCGCCGCCAGAACAAGAACGCGAGCACGCCCGCCATGAACAGGTGGACGGCAACCCAGCCCAGCGGCGGCGGAATCTTGCCCTGCCCGACCCACGACTGCGAAATGGAGATCAGGTTGCTGTAGGTCATGTAGAGCAGCACCGCGAGGATCAGGTTGAGCGACCGGCCGGCGCGCGGATTGACGAAGCTCATCGGCACCGCGAGCAGCGCCAGGATCAACGCCGAGATCGGCAGCCCGCAGCGCCAGATCAGCTCGGCCTGGTTGCCGGCAGTCGGGTTGTCGAACAGCTCCATGCTCGGGATCGACCCGGTCGAGGGCTGGTAGGTGGACGACTCCTGGGTCTCGATGCGCACGGCGTAGCGCTCGAACTCGGTGATCTTGTACTCGGCCGACCCGGGCGTGCCCTCGTAGCGCCGGCCGTGCTTGAGCACCAGGAAGCGGTCGCCGTTCGGCATGGTCTCGGCAAAGCCGCGGGCCGCGACCATCACGCCGACCTGCTCGTTCTGGCGCGAGTGCACGAAGATGTTTGCCACCATCGACAGGTCGCTGGTCAGCTTCTCGACGAAGTAGACACGGTCGACATGCTTGGATTCCTTGAAGACGCCGGGCGAGATCGCGGATACGTCGTCGCGGTTCTCCATCTGGAACCGGAATTCCTCCGCCTTGCGCACCGCCCATGGGGACAACGCCAGCGACAGCAGCGCGATCGTGAGTACGAACGGCGCGGCGAACAGGAGCACCGGGCGCACCCAGGCCATCAGGCTGCGGCCGGTGGAGAACCAGACCACCATCTCGGAATCCCGGTAGCTGCGGGTGAGCGCAGCGAGCACCGCGATGAACAGCGCGAGCGACAACAGCACGGGCAGGTAGCGCAGCGCCGCCAGTCCGAGGAGGATGAGCACCCCATCGGTCGGGATCACCCCCTGCGCCGCCCACCCGAGCATCCGGATGAGCTGTGTGGTGACCGTGATCATGAGCAGGACGACGAAGACGCCCAGGCCGGTGTTGGCGAACTCGCGTAACAGGGCGCGCTGGAAAATCACGTCTTTGACTTTTCGCGAACGCGGCGAGGATAATTTGCAAGCTTTGCAGGCCAACCCATCAGCCTTTTGATGGTAACAGGAGCGACCGTGGAATTCAGCATCAGGCAGGCCCCGGCAGACCGGGTGCGTAGCGCATGCGTCATCGTGGGCGTGTACGAGGGAGGGGCCATGACCCCGTCGGCGAAGCTGATCGACAAGGCCTCGGCCGGATCGATCGCCAGGCTGGTGCGCAGCGGCGACGTCAAGACCCGCGGCGCCGCCGCCACCCTCCTGCACGGTCTGGCCGGCGTGACGGCCGAGCGCGTGCTGGTGGTCGGCCTCGGCAAGGACGGCGAACTCTCGCTCAAGGGATTCCGCGACGCCGTGGCTGCCGCAGTGCGCGCGGCGGCGGCATCCGCGGCGAACGAAGCGATGCTGTTCGCCACCGAATGGAATCTGCAGGGCGGCACCGCCGCCGGGCGCATACAGCATGCGGTGCTCGCCGCGGCCGAGACGCAGTACCGGTTCGACCAACTGAAGAGCAAGAAGGATGACGATGCCCACGGGCTGACCCGGCTGGTGCTCGCCGCCGCCGACAAACCCAAGGCGGCCGACGCGGCCGCCCTGCTGCAGGGCGAGTCGCTCGCCGCCGGCGTCGCCTTTGCCAAGGACCTCGGCAATCTGCCCGGCAACATCTGCACGCCCACGTACCTCGCCGAGCAGGCGGTCAAGCTCGGGCGGCAGTTCCGGTTCAAGACCACCATCCTCGATCGCAAGGACGCCGAGAAACTCGGCATGGGTTCGTACCTTTCGGTCACGAGAGGCAGCGCCGAACCGCCCAAGTTCATCGTGATGGAGTATGCCGGCGGCCCGAAGAAGCAGCAGCCGGTGGTGCTGGTCGGCAAGGGCATCACCTTCGACACCGGCGGCATCTCGATCAAGCCCGCGGGCGACATGGACGAGATGAAGTACGACATGTCGGGTGCCGGCAGCGTGCTGGGCACCTTCCGCGCCATCGCCGGCATGAAGCTGGGCATGAACGTGATCGGCCTGATTCCGGCCTGCGAGAACATGCCCAGCGGCACTGCCACCAAGCCCGGCGACATCGTCACGTCGATGTCGGGCCAGACCATCGAAGTCCTGAACACCGACGCGGAAGGTCGCCTGGTGCTGTGCGATGCGCTCACCTACGCGAAGCGCTACGACCCCGCTGCCGTCATCGACATCGCGACGCTCACGGGCGCGTGCGTGATCGCGTTGGGTCACGTCGCCTCCGGCCTGTATGCGAACCGCGACGAGCTCGCGCAGGAAATCGCCGCTGCCGGCGCCTCCTCCTGGGATCGCGCCTGGCACATGCCCCTGTGGGACGACTACCAGGAGCAGATCAAGAGCCCGTTCGCGGACATGGCCAACATCGGTGGCCGGCCGGCCGGCAGCGTCACCGCGGCCTGCTTCCTCTCGCGGTTCGCGCGCGACTTTCCGTGGGCGCACCTCGACATCGCCGGCACCGCCTGGAAGTCCGGCCGCGACAAGGGTTCCACCGGTCGGCCGGTGCCGTTGCTGACCACGTTCCTGATGCGGCGCGCTGCGGCCGCATGACCCAGGTCGACTTCTACACGCACGTCTCCAACAAGCTCGATACCGCCTGCCTGCTCTGCACCAAGGCGCTCGCGCAAAACAAGCGGGTCATGATCCTGACCCCGGATGCGGCGACGACCGAGCGGGTCGATCACGCGCTGTGGGCCTACAAGGAGACGACCTTCATCCCGCATGTCCGCGCGCGGCATCCGCTGGCCGCCGTGACGCCGATCATCGTCGACCATGACCTGGCCGGCATCGAACACGACGACGTGCTGTTGAACCTGCGGTTCGATACGCCCGACGGGTTCAGCCGGTTCCAGCGGCTGATCGAGATCGTCGGCACCGACAAAGACGATGTCGTCGCCGCCCGCAACCGCTACCGTTTCTATCGCGATCGCGGCTACGAATTGCGCACCCACGACCTCAGCGAATAGGTGACGCCCACCCCCAGGCTGCGCTGCGCTTCGCCTTCCCCCTCCAGGGGGCACCCCGTTCCTCGGGGGACCCTGCGGACGGGGACGCCCACCCCCAGGCTGCGCTGCGCTTCGCCTTCCCCCTCCAGGGGGCACCCCGTTCCTCGGGGGACCCTGCGGACGGGGCCCCTTCGCTTCGGATGTTCCCTTCGTTCGCACTCTTTGGTTGGGTCCCGTCTGAGGGGCGACGCCGCGAAGTAACCGTCGCCGGGCAACGCGATTCGACGTGGGCCAGCCGCTATAATCGGCGGTCGTTTTCACTCTACGTGCCGCCTTCGTCATGGAACTTTCCAAGAGCTTCGAACCCGCCGACATCGAGGCTCGCTGGTACCCGTTCTGGGAGGCGCGCGGGCTATTCGGCGCCGGTGCCACCGCCGGCAAGCCGGCCTTCTGCATCCAACTGCCGCCGCCCAACGTCACCGGCACGCTGCACATGGGGCATGCGTTCAACCAGACGATCATGGACGCGCTCACGCGCTACCACCGCATGCGCGGGTTCAACACCGCCTGGATTCCAGGCACCGA
>JAYTTO010000331.1:0-8434 GCA_043744975.1 Betaproteobacteria bacterium
CTATCTCAGATGACAATCCCCCCAGCCTTCCTGCGGTCGGCACCCCCCATGGGGGGGCCAACGCGCTTGGGGCGGCCCGGCGCGCGCTGTGTCCCTTCGCTCGATTTCGTAACCCCAGCCTTCCTGCGGTCGGCACCCCCCATGGGGGGGCCAACGCGCTTGGGGCGGCCCGGCGCGCGCTGACATGACCGACCGCCTCTTCAAGTGGTATCCGGTCCTGTTCCTCCTGGCGCTGTCGGCGTTGACACTCTGGCTCGACCAGAAGGTGCAGCCACCGCCACCGGTACGCGACGGCAGCGCACGGCACGACCCGGACTTCTATATCGACGATTTCGTGGCCCGGCGGATGAATCCGGACGGCAGCCGCCGCTATGCGCTGAAGGGCCGCAAGCTGACCCATTACCCGGACGACAGCAGCACCCAGATCCAGACTCCGTCGTTTACGCATTTCGAGCCCGGCGAGGCCCCGGTGCTCGTCACCGCCAACCGCGCGCTGGTCTCGCGCAACGGCGAGAACGTCTATTTCATCGGCGACGTGCACATCGACCGCGCCGCCTTCTCCGACCAGCAGGCGCTGGCGCTTCGCACCGAGATGCTTCACGTCGTTCCCGACCGCGACCTCGCCAAGACCGACAAGCCGGTGCTCATGACCCAGGGCTCGACGACCGTCAGGTCGGAGGGTATGGAGTTCGACAACCGTGCCAGAACCGTGAAGCTGCTCTCCAAGGTCAAGGTGAACTATGCATCTCCCGTCCGTCTGCCCGCCGTCGGCCGCAAGTAGCCTGACCGCGTTCGCGCTCTGTGCCCTGCTCCTCGGGGCGGGCAGCGCGCAGGCCGAGAAGGGCGACCGCGAGAAACCGGTCCAGATCGAGTCCGACCGGATGCTCGTCGACGACGCCCGCAAAGAATCGGTATTCGAGGGCAATGTCGTGCTCACGCAGGGGACGCTACAGCTGCGTGGCGATCGGGTCGTGGTGCATCAGGATGCCGAGGGATTCCAGTACGGCGTCGCATACGGCAAACCGGCCACGTTCCGCCAGAAGCGCGATGGGTACGACGAATACATCGAGGGCTTCGCCGACCGCCTCGAGTACGACAGCCGCAAGGACCTGCTGCAGATGTTCACCCTGGCGCGGATCATCAAGGGCACGGACGAGGTCAGGGGCGACTACATCTCCTACAACGCCAAGACCGAGTTCTTCCAGGTGATCGGCGGCGGCAAGCCGGCCGCGACCAACAGCAACCCGGACGGCCGCGTCCGCGCCACCATCCAGCCAAAACCCAAGCCCGCGACGCCGGGCGCTCCGGGCGCCCCCACCGACCCGAATGCCGCCGCCAAACCGGGCACCACGCTGACGCTCAAGCCGGCACCCGCGATCGACCGCGTGCCCGACCGATGAATGCCCCGGCGGACGACACCTCGACCGCACGGCTGGCGGTGCCCGCCAGCGAACTACGGGCGGTCGGACTCAAGAAGCGCTACCAGCAGCGCACGGTGGTCAAGGACGTGTCCCTCGACGTCAAGAGCGGCGAAGTGGTCGGTCTGCTGGGCCCGAACGGGGCCGGCAAGACCACCTGCTTCTACATGATCGTCGGCCTGGTGCCGGTGGACGACGGCGAGATCTTTCTCGACGCAGAGAACCTGTCGTCGATGCCGATCCACCAGCGCGCGCGCCGGGGGCTGTCCTACCTGCCGCAGGAGCCGTCGATCTTCCGCAAACTGACCGTCGCCGAGAACGTGCGGGCGGTGCTGGAGCTGAACGGGCTCAAGGAATCGGAAATCGCGACGAAACTTGATGCATTGCTGGTGGATCTGCACGTGGTGCATCTGAAGAACAGCCCCGCGATCAGCCTCTCGGGGGGTGAGCGACGCCGGGTGGAGATCGCGCGGGCACTGGCGGGGGATCCACGCTTCATCCTGCTCGACGAACCTTTCGCCGGCGTCGATCCGATCGCGGTGATCGAGATCCAGCGCATCATCCGGTTTCTCAAGGAACGGGGCATCGGTGTACTGATTACGGACCACAATGTCCGGGAAACGCTCGGCATCTGCGACCGGGCCTACATCATCAACGACGGATCGGTACTTGCGTGCGGTCACCCAGAGGAAATTGTCTATAATGAAGCAGTGCGAAAAGTCTATCTTGGCGAGAATTTCCGCCTTTGATTTCCGGACTCCGGTGTTGGTTCCGTGGCCGGCTACCCGTAGCGCCTGACCTCAACTTCGTCACCGGCCAAATCGGGTCCCGCAGCGTCCCATGAAGCATTCCCTGCAGCTCAAGCTGTCGCAGCACCTGACGCTCACGCCGCAATTGCAGCAGTCGATCCGACTGCTGCAATTGTCGACCCTCGAACTCAACCAGGAGATCGAGGGCTTCCTTCAGGAAAACCCGCTGCTCGAACGCGACGAGGAAGAAGGCGAGGAAACGCCGGCAGTCACGGGAACGCTCGCGGCCGATGCCGCTCCTGAAGTGGTCGTCGACACCAGTCCTGGCGCCGGCGAGGCCGCTGCCGACGAACGCGAAGCCCCGCCCGAGAGCCAGGACGGCGCCGAACCGGTCGACACCGCCGAGATTCCCGACCGCGAAGCGTCCGACGATGCCGACTGGCTCGACGACGGCAGCTACGGCAGCGGCACCGGCGGCACCGACGGCGAGGACGGCGACTATCCCCAACTCCCTGCGGGCAGCCCCAACCTGCGCGAACATCTCATGTGGCAGCTCAACATGCTCGGGCTGCCGCACCAGGACAAGCAGATGGTGGCCATCCTCATCGATTCGCTCGACGACCATGGCTACATGAAGACCGACCTCGCCGAACTGGCGGCGCTGCTGCCCGAGGAAATCGACTGCGGCGAGGACGACCTCCTGATCGCGCTGCGCCACCTGCAGCAGATGGAACCGCCCGGCATCGCGGCGCGCAACCTCGCCGAGTGCCTGCAGCTTCAGCTCGAAGCGATGCCGCCCGCCACGCCCTACCGGCTCGAAGGTCTCACGGTGGTCAAGCACCACCTCGACGCCCTGGCGGGTCGCGACTACACCCGCCTGAAGAAGGTGCTGCGCTGCGACGACACGGTCCTGCGCGAAGTCCAGAAACTCATCGTCGGCTTGAATCCGCGGCCCGGCAGCGCCTTTTCGACCGAGGAACCGCGCTACGTCGTGCCCGACGTCGTGGTGCGCAAGACCAAGGGCATGTGGGTGGTGTCACTCAACCCCGACGCCATGCCGAAGCTGCGCATCAACCGCATGTACGCCGATATCCTGTCGCGCAACCGCGACGCGAGTTTCCAGCAGCTCTCCGGCCAGCTGCAGGAGGCCAAATGGCTCATCAAGAACGTGCAGCAGCGATTCGACACGATCCTGCGGGTGTCGCAATGCATCGTCGATCGCCAGCGGCACTTCTTCGAGCACGGCGAGGTCGCGATGCGCCCGCTGGTGCTGCGGGAGATCGCGGAGATCCTCGGGTTGCACGAGTCCACGGTGTCGCGCGTGACCACGCAGAAGTTCATGCTCACCCCGCGCGGCATCTTCGAGCTCAAGTATTTCTTCGGCAGCCACGTCACCACCGAGACCGGCGGCGCTTGTTCGGCAACGGCGATCCGGGCGCTGATGCGCCAGTTGGTCGGCGGCGAAGACACCAAGCGGCCGCTGTCGGACAGCCAGATCTCCGACATCCTCGGCCAGCAGGGCATCGTCGTGGCGCGCAGGACCATCGCCAAGTACCGCGAGTCGCTGCAGATCCTGCCGGTGAACCTGCGCAAGTCGATCTGATCCATGCTCCGCCCGGCACACATCGCAGCAGCGCCCCGGCACCGGGTGCGTCCGATCAGCTGATGTCGACGCCGCCCGTCCGCCGCTATCGGTCATGAGCCTCATCTCCCGGCTGCTGCCGCTGGCCCACGTCATCGTCGATCTCGACGTCACCAGCAAGAAGCGCGTGTTCGAGCACGCCGGACTGCTGTTCGAAAACACGCTCGGCCTCTCGCGCAGCCAGGTCTACGACAGCCTGTTTGCCCGCGAGCGGCTCGGCTCCACCGGCCTCGGGCACGGGATCGCGGTGCCGCATGGCCGCATCAAGGGCCTCAAGGAAGCCGTCGGCGCCTTCGTCCGCACCGTCCAGCCGATTCCGTTCGAGGCGCCGGACGGCAATCCGGTTGGTCTCATCTTCGTGCTCCTGGTCCCCGAGAAGGCGACCGACGTGCACCTCCAGATCCTATCCGAACTGGCCGAGATGTTCAGCGACCGCGAACTGCGCGCGCGGCTGATGCTCGCCGACGACGCCACGGTGGCGCAGCAGCTCATCGTGCGCTGGGAACCCCATGCCCCAAATCAGCATCGCGCGACTGTTTGACGACAACCGTGCCGAACTCGGACTCGCCTGGCTTCAGGGCGACCGCGAGACCTGCCCGGTGCTCGATTCGGCGCGCATCAACAGCTCGAACAAGGGGCTGACCGGGCATCTGAACTTCATCCATCCGAACTGGATCCAGATCTTCAGCCACACCGAGGCCGAGTATTTCCAGAGCCTCCGCGCAGTCGCGCGGCGCCAGGTGCTCGACGATCTCGCCTCGAGCGGCATGGCGTGCCTGATCCTGAGCGATGGCGAACATGCGCCGGAAGTGCTGTCGAGCCTGAGCGGCTCGCTCAACGTGCCGATGCTGTCCTCGGCGCTGCCGAGCCTGCAGGTTATCTGGGTCCTGCGCACCTATCTCGGCCGCGCGCTCGCCGAGTTCGTCACGCGCCACGGCGTCCTGCTCGACGTACTCGGGATGGGCGTCCTGTTGACCGGCGACAGCGGCGTCGGCAAGAGCGAACTCGCGCTCGAACTGATCACCCGGGGCAGCGGCCTGGTCGCCGATGATGTCGTCGAGCTCTATCACATCGCCCCGCAGACGCTGGAGGGTCGATGCCCCGAGATGCTCAAGGACTTCCTCGAGGTCCGCGGCCTGGGCATGCTCAACATCCGCACCATCTTCGGGGAGACCGCCGTGCGCACCCGCAAGAATCTCAAGCTGCTGGTGCAGCTTGAGCGCCCGGTCGGCGGCAACATTCCGGGACTCGAGCGCCTGCCGCTCAATGCGAGTTCCGAGGACATCATGGGCGTGTCGATCCGCAAGGTGCAACTGCCGGTGGCGGCAGGGCGCAACCTCGCCGTGCTGGTCGAGGCCGCGGTGCGCAACTACGTCCTGCAGTTGCGCGGCATCGACAGCACCCAGGAGTTCATCCGCCGCCAGGAGCAGCAGTTGGGCGACGAGGAAAACCGCTGACGCCCGCGGCGACCACCGGCCCGATGCAACTGGTGCTCATCAGCGGTCTGTCCGGCTCCGGCAAGAGCATCGCGCTCGACGTGCTTGAGGACAGCGGCTACTACGTCGTCGACAACCTGCCGGTGAAGCTGCTGCCCGAACTGCTCGACGTGCTGGCGGGCGCCGCCTACCGGCGGGTGGCGGTCAGCGTGGACGTGCGCAGCGGCGACGGGCTGCACGAATTGCCGCGTATCCGGGAAGCGTTGCGCGGACGCGATCTCGACATCCGCGTCCTGTTCCTCGACGCCAAGACCGACACGCTGGTCAAGCGCTACTCCGAGACGCGGCGCCGGCACCCGCTGGCCGACGGCCGCAACACCTTGCCGGAATGCATCGAGCGCGAACGCGAGCTGCTCGCCACCGTGAACTCGATCGGCCACCGGATCGACACCAGCGATCTCGCCGCCAACACACTGCGGGCCTGGGTCAAGGAGTTCATCGACGTCCGGCCCGACGCCGGGTTGACGCTGCTGTTCCAGTCGTTCGGCTTCAAGCACGGCATTCCGCTCGATGCCGACTTCGTGTTCGACGTGCGCTGCCTGCCCAATCCGCACTACGACGAGCAACTGCGGCCGCAGACCGGGCGCGATCCAGCGGTCGCGCGCTTCATCGAGGCCGTCCCCGAAGCGATGCAGATGCTGGCCGACATCCGCGACTACATCGAGCGCTGGCTACCCTGCTTCGTGCGCGACAACCGCAGCTACCTCACGGTCGCCATCGGCTGCACCGGCGGGCGCCACCGCTCGGTGTACTTCGTCGAATCGCTCGCCCGGCATTTCGACGGCGGGCATTCCGTCGTCAAGCGGCATCGCGAGCTCTCGGCCGCGGAAGCATGAGCGCCAGGCCGCGGCCGCAGCAGGTCGTTCTCGCCCTCACCGGCGCGTCCGGCATGCCGTACGGGATCCGACTGCTCGAATGCCTGATCCGCAGCGGCACGCGCGTCTGGCTCATCTACTCGCAGGTGGCGCAGATCGTTGCGCGCGAGGAGATGGATCTCAAGCTGCCGTCGCAACCGCGCGAGGCGCAACGCCACTTCGCCGAACTCTACGGCGCCGCCGAAGGGCAGCTCGCCGTGTT
Organism: Betaproteobacteria bacterium; assembly: GCA_043744975.1. Taxonomy (GTDB): domain Bacteria; phylum Pseudomonadota; class Gammaproteobacteria; order Burkholderiales. Next base: position 6,383 of record JAYTTO010000331.1, read on the forward strand.
CGGGCGCGACGACTGGTATGCGCCGCCGGCATCGGGCTCCAGCCCGGCCGATGCGATGGTCGTCTGCCCGTGCTCGATGGGCACGCTGGCATCGATCGCCGCCGGCCTGGCGCAATCGCTGATCGAACGCGCGGCGGATGTGGCCCTCAAGGAAGGCCGGCGTCTCGTGCTGGTGCCGCGCGAGACGCCGTTCAGCGCCATTCATCTGGAGAACATGCTGCGCCTGCACCGCGCCGGCGCGGTGATCCTGCCCGCCAATCCGGGCTTCTACCACCGCCCACAAAGCGTGGCCGAGGTGGTCGACTTCGTGGTCGCGCGCATTCTCGACCAGATCGGCGTCGACAACGATCTCGTGGCGCGCTGGGGTGCGGCCGCGCCCGAGCGGGAGTGACGTGCGCGATGACAAACGACCGCAATCTGCGCATCCCGATCTTTCCGCTCAACACCGTGCTGTTTCCGGGCGGTGTGCTGCCGCTCAAGATCTTCGAGCAGCGCTACCTCGATATGACCAAGGCGTGCGTGCGCGATGGCACGCCGTTCGGCGTGTGCCTCATCAACGACGGCCAGGAAGTCGGCGCGGCGTTTCCGGCGGAGGTGGGATGCATCGCCCGGATCGAGCAGTGGGACATGCCGCAACTCGGGATCTTCAATCTGGTCACGCGGGGCCACGAGCGCTTCCGCCTGCTCAACACCGACACCGCGCCCAACGGCCTGCTGCTGGGCGAAGTGGCGCCGATCGAACCGGAACCGAAGCCGAAGATCGACGCGCGCCATGAGCGCTGCGTCGAAATCCTGAAGCAACTGGTCGAACGCTTCGGTGCCGAGCATTTCCCGGAACCGCACGACTACGACGACGCCTCTTGGGTGAGCTACCGGCTGGCGGAGATCCTGCCCATCGACCGGTTCGAGAAACAACGCATGCTCGTCGGCAACGACGCCTTCGCGCGGCTCGACCGCGTGCTGCACCTGCTCAAGCGCGGCTGAACAGCCCGCCGCTCTCCTGCGCGAGCGAGCGCAGCAGGCGCTTGATCGGCGCCGGCAACGCGGCACCGGCCGCATCGTCCAGGGCGAGCCACCTCCGTCCACCTTCGCGTGCTTCGGGCCTGACCGTGCCCGTGCGCACCAACCATGGTTCGAGCGCCAGCGTGAAGTGGGTGAACCCGTGCTCGAACGGCGCCAGCGCTTCGCAGTCCGCCGCGTCCACACCGTAGCGCGCTGCCGCTGTCGCGATCGACGCAGCGTCGGCGCCATCCGTCTCGGGCAGGCTCCACAGCCCACCCCACACCCCTGTCGGCGGCCGCTTCTCGATCAGCACCGTGCCCGCCTGCAGGCACAGCAGCAGCGCGATGCGCCGGTGCGGCAGCGCCTTTGCCGGCCGGCGTCCGGGGATCGACGCCGTCAGTTGCTCACGATGCGCCACGCAGTCGGTGCGCACCGGACATTCCCCGCAACGCGGCTTGCCGCGCACGCACACGAGACTGCCCAGATCCATCTGCGCCTGGGTATAGACGTCGATGTCCCGGTCCGGCAGCAACGCCTGCGCGTGGGTCCAGAGCCGTGCCTGCACCTTCGGATCGCCCGGCCAGCCTTCGATGCCGACGTAGCGCGCCAGCACTCGCTTCACGTTACCGTCGAGGATTGCGCCCCGTGCGCCGAAGGCGAAGGCCGCGATCGCCGCAGCGGTCGAGCGCCCGATGCCCGGCAGGCTCTCGATCACCGCGGCACTGCGCGGGAATACCCCGCCGTGATCGCACATCACCGCCTTCGCCGCGCGATGCAGGTTGCGGGCGCGGGCGTAGTAGCCCAATCCGCTCCAGTGCTGCATGACTTCGTCCTCGGCGGCGGCAGCCAGCGCGCCCACATCCGGATAGCTCGTCATGAACCGCCGGTAGTACGGCACGACCGCGGTGACCTGGGTCTGCTGCAGCATGATCTCCGAGACCCAGATGCGGTAGGCATCGCGCGTGCCCTGCCAGGGCAGGCCGTGGCGCCCGTTGACCCGCTGCCACTCGACCAGCCGTTCGGCGAAGCCCGCCGTCACCACCCCATCGA
>JAYTTO010000332.1:0-2777 GCA_043744975.1 Betaproteobacteria bacterium
ATGAAGCGGAAGGACACCGGCGGCGGCGCGCGTCTGGCGCTGGCCCAGTACCGCGAGCTGGCCGCCTTCGCCCAGTTCGCTTCGGACCTCGACGAATCCACACGCAAGCAGCTCGAGCGCGGGCGCATGGTTACCGAGCTGATGAAACAGCAGCAGTACCAGCCGCTTCAGGTCTGGGAAATGGCGCTGCCATTGTTCGCCGTGAACAATGGCTACTTCGACGATATCGATGTGAAGAAAGCCCTCGCGGCCGAAAAATCGTTGCGCGATTTCATCAAGACCAAGTACGCGGCACTCGCCGCCCGCATGGACAAGGATCTGTCCGGGGATGATGAGAAGGCGCTGAACGAGGCGATCAAGGACTGGAAGAAAAACGGGAGCTATTGATCGGCAGCGAGCAGTTGGCGGCTCTATAACGATGACCCTGTAATCTGGACTGAGAATCGATGGCGGGCACAAAGGAAATACGCACCAAGATCAAGAGTGTGCAGAACACTCGCAAGATCACCAAGGCGATGGAGATGGTCGCCGCGTCGAAAATGCGCAGGGCGCAGGAGCGCATGCGCGCGGCCCGTCCGTACGCCGAGAAGATCCGTAACGTCGCGGCGCACATTTCGCACGCCAATCCCGAGTACCGCCATCCCTTCCTGATCGCGCGCGATTCGGTGAAGCGGGTTGGCATCATTGTCGTCACCACCGACAAGGGCCTGTGCGGCGCGCTGAATACCAATGTGCTGCGCATGGCGCTCAACCAGTACAAGCAATGGCAGGCCGAGGGAGAAGAAATCGACGTCTGCTGCATCGGCGGAAAAGGCCTTGGCTTCATGCAGAGACTGGGCGCGAACATCATTTCGCAGTCGACCGCGTTGGGTGATCGGCCGAAACTGGACGACCTGATCGGTGCTGTCAAGGTCATGCTCGACGGCTACACCAAAGATCGCTTCGACCGCGTGCTCATTTTCTACACCCGCTTCATCAACACCATGAAACAGGAAGCGGTGATGGAGCAGCTGTTGCCGCTGACCGGCGCGCGCCTGGGTGTACCGGAAGGCAACTGGGACTATATCTATGAGCCGGAAGCGAAAGTCGTTCTGGACCAGGTGCTTACGCGCTACATCGAGTCGGTGGTTTATCAGGGCGTTTCGGAAAACATGGCTTCTGAGCAGTCCGCGCGCATGGTGGCGATGAAGTCCGCATCCGACAATGCTGCGACCCTGATCGATGAACTGACCCTGGTTTACAACAAGAGCCGGCAGGCCGCGATCACCAAGGAATTGTCCGAGATTGTCGGTGGCGCTGCTGCTGTGTAGGTCTAGTGTCGCAGCGATTTAACGAATTCGAACTATGTTTTTTAGGAAATCATCATGAACCAAGGAACAATCGTCCAGTGTATCGGCGCCGTGACCGACATCCAGTTCCCGCGCGAAGCGATGCCGAAGATATACGACGCGCTGGTACTGGAGGAGTCGAACGACGCATCGTTTGCCGAAAAGGGCCTGACCTTCGAAGTCGAGCAGCAACTCGGCGACGGCGTGGTCCGCTGCATCGCGCTGGGATCTTCCGACGGCTTGCGCCGCGGCATGAAGGTGAAAGGCACCGGCGCGCCGATCTCGGTGCCGGTCGGCCAAGGGACGCTCGGCCGCATCATGGACGTGCTGGGCCGCCCGATCGACGAGGGCGGTCCGATCCAGACCGAGGAGCGCCGGTCGATCCACCGCGCCGCGCCGAAGTTCGACCAGCTCTCGCCTTCCGTGGAGTTGCTCGAGACCGGCATCAAGGTGATCGACTTGATCTGCCCGTTCGCGAAGGGCGGCAAGATCGGCCTGTTCGGCGGCGCGGGCGTGGGCAAGACCGTCAACATGCTCGAGCTCATCAACAACATCGCAACGCAGCACTCTGGCCTTTCGGTGTTCGCCGGCGTGGGCGAGAGGACGCGCGAGGGCAACGACTTCTACCACGAGATGATCGAGGCGGAGGTTATCAACTTGAAGAACATCGGCGAGTCGAAGGTCGCGATGGTGTTCGGCCAGATGAACGAGCCGCCGGGCAACCGCCTGCGCGTGGGCCTGACCGGCCTCACCATGGCCGAGTATTTCCGCGACGAAGGGCGCGACATCCTGCTCTTCATCGACAACATCTACCGCTTCACGCTCGCGGGCGTGGAAGTCTCGGCGCTGCTCGGCCGCATGCCTTCCGCAGTGGGCTACCAGCCGACGCTGGCGGAGGAAATGGGCCGGCTGCAGGAGCGCATCACCTCGACCAAGACCGGCTCGATCACCTCCGTGCAGGCGATCTACGTGCCGGCGGATGACCTCACGGACCCGTCGCCGGCGACGACCTTCGGCCACCTCGATGCGACCGTGGTGCTCTCGCGCGACATCGCGTCACTCGGCATCTACCCGGCGGTCGATCCGCTCGACTCGACTTCGCGCCAGGTGGATCCGAACACCATCGGCGAGGACCACTACAACACCACGCGCTCGGTGCAGGCGACGCTGCAGCGCTACAAGGAGCTGCGCGACATCATCGCGATCCTCGGCATGGACGAGCTCTCCCCCGAGGACAAGCTCGCGGTGTCGCGCGCGCGCAAGATCCAGCGCTTCCTCTCGCAGCCGTTCAGCGTGGCGCGAAACTTTACCGGCCAGGAAGGCAAGTACGTGCAGTTGAAGGAAACGATCAAGGGCTTCAAGATGATCGTCAATGGCGAATGCGACAGCCTTCCCGAACAGGCCTTCTACATGGTCGGCGGGATCGAGGAAGCCTTCGAGAAAGCCAAG
>JAYTTO010000333.1:0-13479 GCA_043744975.1 Betaproteobacteria bacterium
CGACGGTGCAGACCGCCGATCCGATCAAGGTCCTCACCGTGCGTGCAACCGGCTTCGATGCGGCGGCCGCCACCGGGGGCAGTGCTGCGATCGAGACGCTCGCCGGCGAACACGAAAGCGGCCTCACCAAGCTGGTAGGCCAGGAACTTACCAAGTCCGCACGGCCGGAACTGACGGCAGCCAGGATCATCGTCTCGGGCGGCCGCGGCATGGGCAGCGGCGAGAACTTCCGCCTGCTGGAGGCGCTCGCCGACAAGCTCGGCGCGGCGGTCGGGGCCTCGCGTGCAGCGGTGGACGCCGGGTTTGTCCCCAACGACTATCAGGTCGGCCAGACCGGCAAGATCGTCGCGCCGGAACTCTATATCGCGGTCGGCATCTCCGGGGCGATCCAGCATCTCGCGGGGATGAAGGACAGCAAGGTCATTGTGGCCATCAACAAGGATCCGGAGGCGCCGATCACGCAGGTGGCCGACTACTGGGTCGTGGCCGACCTGTTCCAGGCAGTGCCGGAACTCACCACCGCGCTCGGCTGAGCGCCAGGCTCCCGCATCCCTTCCAGAATTTCGGAGACACGATATGTCAACCTACAACGCACCCCTGCGCGACATGAAGTTCGTGCTCAACGAACTGGTCGACCTCGCTGCCATCGCGGCACTGCCGGGCCACGAGGAAGTGACTCCCGACCTGGTCGACGCCGTGCTCGAGGAAGCCGGCAAGTTCGCCGCCGGCGTGCTCGACCCGCTCAACTGGCCCGGCGACCAGCAGGGCGCACAGCTCGCCGATCACGTCGTCACCACGGTGCCCGGCTTCAAGGAAGCCTATCGCCAGTTCGTAGACGCCGGCTGGGCGTCAGTGGCAGGCGATCCGCAGTACGGTGGCCAGGGCCTGCCGCATGTGCTGGCGCAGCAACTGTCGGAGATGTGGAATTCGGCCAACATGTCGTTCTGCCTGTGCCCGATGCTGACCAGCGGTGCCTTGACCGCCATCGCGCGCCACGGTTCGCCGGAGCAGCAACGGACCTTCATCCCGAAGCTGGTATCGGGCGAATGGACCGGCACCATGAACCTGACCGAATCCCAGGCCGGTTCCGACCTGTCGGCAGTGCGCACCAAGGCCGTGCCGGCGGGCGATCACTACCGTATCCACGGCACCAAGATCTTCATCACGTGGGGCGAACACGACATGGCGGACAACATCGTCCATCTCGTGCTCGCCCGGACCCCTGACGCGCCCGAAGGCGTGAAGGGGATCTCGCTGTTCATCGTGCCCAAGTTCCTGGTCGACGCCGACGGCTCGCTCGGAGCCCGCAACGACGTCAAGTGCGTCTCGATCGAGCACAAGCTTGGCATCCATGCCAGTCCGACCGCGGTGATGGCATATGGCGACGGTGAAGGCGCGATCGGCTACCTGGTCGGCGAGGAGAACCGCGGCCTCGAGTACATGTTCACGATGATGAACTTCGCGCGACTCGAAGTCGGTGTCGAAGGCGTCGCGCTGGCCGAGCGCTCGTATCAGCATGCCCTCGACTATGCGCGCCAGCGGGTGCAGGGCCGCGAGATCGGCGTCAAGGCCGGCGCGCGCGTGACCATCATCCATCACCCGGACGTGCGGCGGATGTTGTTGACGATGAAGTCGTACACCGAAGCGATGCGGGCGTTGGCAGCGTTGGCGGCCCAGTCGCTCGACATCGCGCAGACGCATCCGGACACGGCGGTACGGCAGCAGCACCAGGCGATGTTCGACCTGCTGACGCCGGTGGTGAAGGGCTGGTGCACCGAACTCAGCTCGGAGATCGCGTCGATCGGCGTGCAGATCCACGGCGGCATGGGTTTCGTCGAGGAGACCGGCGCGGCGCAGTATCTGCGCGATGCCCGCATCACCTCGATCTACGAGGGCACCACCGGCATCCAGGCCAACGACCTGATCGGCCGCAAGATCGCCTATGAGAAAGGGGCGACCGTGCGGGTCCTGCTGGACCAGCTGGTGGTGTTCGATGCCGAGCTGGCGACGTTCGCGGACCATCCGGGGCTGTCGGTCATGCGCCGCTCCCTCGCCGCCGGGACCACCGCGCTGCGCGAGGCCACCGACTGGCTACTGGCGAACTATCCGACCAATCCGAAGGCTGCGGCGGCCGGCGCGGTGCCCTATCTGAAGCTATTCGGGACCGTGGCAGGTGGCTGGCAGATGGTCCGCGCGGCCGTCATCGCCAAGCAGCAGCTCGATGCGGGAACCCCGGAGCACGACTTCTACCGCGCCAAGCTCGCGACGGCGCGCTTCTACGCCGACACGATCCTGCCGCTGGCCCACGCCTATCGCGCCGCGGTGATCGACGGTTCCCCCAGTGTGCTGGCGCTTGCCGAAGCGCAGTTTTGAACGGGCTGCGGCGGCCGTCGTGCTGCTGACGGCAATGTCGGGCGGCGTCCCGGCACAGGCGACGATCGCTGGCGCGGGGGCGCTCGCCGAGGACGCCGGCCTCTACGCCGCCGCGTACGTCTGCGGCGAAGAGCCCGATGCCGAGCGCCTCAAGGCCACGGCACTGCTGGTTCTCGCGGGCAGTGGCACGGCAGCCGCTAACGTCGCCCAGGCACGACAGCAATTCCTCGATCGGCTGCGAAAACAGGCCAGGCTCTCGCGCAGCGAGTGCAGGGCCGTGCGTGGCCGGCTTGAATCGCGCCTGCAGGAACTTGATTCGCTGCGGATAGAACCCGCACGTCGTTGAAGGGTCTCACCGGCACGGGAAACGCTATCCGATCGCGGTCGACGACCACGCTCCGTGGCAGTCATCCTTTACTCGTGCGGCTGCGTTGTGCAGCCGAGGATCCGCGCATCGATACGAGCACGGGCCCTGCTTCGAGAATTTTCGTTTGAAGTGTTTGTTTGGAACCCAGACTATGCCATCACTGCACCGTGCCCCGACCAAAGGCAGCCTCGAGACCAAGGAACGCATCCTCGAGGCCGCCGAGACCCTGTTCATGGATCACGGTTTTTCCTCGACGTCCCTGCGCGCGATCACCGCCAAGGCCAGGGTGAATCTCGCCGCGGTCAACTATCACTTCGGTTCCAAGGAAGCGCTGATCCGCGAAGTGTTCGACCGCAGCCTGGGACCGCTCAACAATGCCCGCATCGTCCAGCTCGACCGGCTGGAGGCGGCCGCCGGGACCGGCGCGGTGCCGATCGATCGGATCGTCGAGGCACTGGTGGCGCCGGCGCTGCACCTGTCGCACGATCCGCTCAAGCGTGGTGCGACATTCCTGCGACTGCTCGGAAGAGCCCTCTCGGAACCCGCCGAATACATGCGTGCCTTCCTGCCCGCGCACTATCGCGACGTCGTCGTCCGCTTCAAGCGCGCGCTGAGCCTGGCACTGCCGCATCTGCCCGACGAGGAACTCACCTGGCGCATGCATTTCACCTTCGGAGCGATGGCTTACTCGATGGCCGGCAACGATGCGGTGGAACTGTTCACGACTCCGGATCATGATGGTGTGGATGATGCCGACGCGATCGTGCAACGTCTGATTCCGTTCCTGGTGGCGGGCCTGAAGACGCCGCTGCCGCGCGTGCGGACGACCAAGACGTCGGAGCTGGCAGCGCGCAAGGTGGCCTGACCCCCTCTCGTCTGGCAAGTGGGGGCAGCATGGGATTGCTCGGATGGAGCGCGGTGGTTGCCGGCTGGTGCGGCGGGGCGGTGCTGGCATCGGCGGCCACGAGGCGGCGCTTGCTGAGCGATGCGCTGCTGCGCTGGTTCCGGCGCGTGCTGCCGCAGGTCTCCCAGACGGAACAGGAGGCGCTCGACGCCGGCACCGTCTGGTGGGAAGGCGAACTGTTCCGCGGTCGACCCGACTGGGCGCTGCTGCATGGCTTCCCGGCACCGGCCCTGACGCCCGATGAGCGCGCCTTCATCGACGGTCCGGTGCAGACGCTGTGCGCCATGCTCGACGACTGGGAGGTTTCGCACGAGTTGAACGATCTCCCGCCGGACGCCTGGCGGTATATCCGGCAGAACGGTTTCCTCGGGATGATCATTCCGAAACAGTACGGTGGCCTTGGGTTCTCGGCTTACGCTCATAGTGAAGTGGTGATGAAGCTGGCCACCCGCAGCCCGACCGGCGCGGTCACGGTGATGGTCCCCAACTCGCTCGGCCCCGCCGAGCTGCTGCTGCGTTACGGCTCCGAGGAGCAGAAGCGGCATCACCTGCCGCGCCTGGCGGCGGGGATCGAGATCCCCTGTTTCGCGCTGACCGGACCCGAAGCCGGATCGGACGCCGGCGCGATTCCAGACGTCGGCGTGGTTTGCCTCGGTGTTCACGAGGGACGCGAGGTGCTCGGCATTCGCCTCGACTGGGAGAAGCGCTACATCACCCTGGGTCCGGTCGCGACCCTGCTCGGCCTGGCGTTCAAGCTGCGCGACCCTGGAAAGCTGCTCGGCCCGGTCGAGGACATCGGGATCACGCTGGCGCTCATTCCGACCGATCACCCCGGCGTTCGCATCGGCCGCCGCCATGTGCCGCTCGACGCGTCGTTCATGAATGGACCGAACAGCGGCACCAACGTGTTCATCCCGATGGACTGGGTGATCGGCGGTGCGGCGCGTGTCGGCCAGGGTTGGCGGATGCTGATGGAATGCCTCGCCGCCGGTCGCGCGATCTCGCTGCCGGCCTCGGCTGCCGGTGCCTGCAAGGTCGCCGCCCGCACGACCGGCGCGTATGCACGCATCCGTACCCAGTTCCGTACCCCGATCGCGCGGTTCGAAGGTGTGGAGGAGGTACTTGCCCGCATCGCCGGAAACACCTACGTGGTCGAGTCGGCCCGCAGGATGACGGCGGGCGCGGTGGATTTGGGCGAGCGGCCGGCGATCGCATCGGCCATCGTCAAGTACCACGCCACCGAGCGCTGTCGCAGCGTGATCAACGACGCGATGGACGTGCACGGCGGCAAGGCCATCTGCCTCGGACCGTCCAACTACCTTGGCCGTGCGTACCAGCAGATTCCGATTGCCATCACGGTCGAGGGCGCCAACATCCTCACCCGCACCCTGATCATCTTCGGTCAGGGTGCGATCCGCTGCCATCCGTTCGTCCTGGCAGAGATCGCGGCAGCGCGCGAACCGGACCCGCGCAAGGCTTCGGCGGCGTTTGACCGGGCGTTGTGGGGCCATGTCCGGTTCGTCTGCGGCAACTTCGTCCGCGCGTTCCTCAGCGGCCTCGGCTGGGGCCGCGGCGGGCCCGGGCGCGCTCATCCGGCCCTGCGCAGGTATTACCGCGACATCGACCACCTTTCCGCCGCGTTCGCATTCGCGGCGGACGTGTCGATGCTGGTGCTCGGTGGCAGCATCAAGCGGCGTGAGAAGCTGTCGGGCCGGTTGGCCGACATCCTCGGCCAGCTCTACCTCGCATCGGCCGTGCTGAAGCGGTTCGACGACGATGGTCGTCCCGAAGCCGACCTGCCGCTGGTGCACTGGAGCCTGCAGGATGCGATGGCCCGCGCGGAAGCGGCGTTGGCCGGGCTGGTCGAGAACTTCCCCAACCGGATCGCGGCAGCCGCGATCCGGCTCGCGGGGCTGCCTCTCGGCCGGCGCCAGCGCGGACCTGCCGATATCCTCGGCGCCGCGGCCGCCGGCGCCTTGACGCTGCCGTCGGCGACACGCGACCGGTTGACGCAGGGCATGTTCCTGTCTGGCGACGAGGCCGATCCGATCGGTCGGCTCGACATCGCGCTGCAACTCGCCGGCCCGGTGGCGGCCATCGAGGCCCGGCGGTGCGCCGCGCGCGCTGCCGGTGCCGATGCGGCGGGTATGATCACGACCGAGGAAGCCGCATTGCTGGAGCGCTATGACCGCGTTCGTCGCGCCTGCATCATGGTGGATGATTTCGCGCACGACACCGGCCGCCGGCCGGTCGGCGGGTCGGTCGCCGCGCCGATGACGGACGGCACCATGGCGCCCGCGAGGCGGCGGACCGATCGCATCGAGGAGACGCACGCACAATGAGGACGGACCCATGAGCGCACCGGTAGTGGTGGATATCGAGGACGGCATCGCCACGTTGTCGCTCAACCGGCCCGAGGTCATGAATGCGATGAACGAGGCGACGATGTTGGCGTTGCGTTCCGCCGCCGAGCGCCTGGAGCGCGATACCGCAGTTCGCGTCATCGTGCTGCGCGGCGAGGGCCCCGCGTTCTGCGCCGGCGGCGACGTAGCGCAGTTCCATGGTGGCATCGATGCCTTGCCCGATACCGTCGTGCAGTTCGGGCGCGAAATGCACTTCGCCTTTCTCGCCCTGCGCCGCAGTCCCAAGCCGGTGCTGGCAGTTGTCCATGGGGTCGTGGCAGGCGCGGGCTTCAGCCTGCTCTGTGCCGCGGATCTCGCGATCGCCGCCGCCGACACGCGATTCACGCTCGCGTACGCCAATATCGGCGCCAGTCCCGACGGCGGCAGCAGCCACTTCCTCCCCCGCCTCACCGGCTACAAGCGCGCGATGCAGCTCGCCCTGCTGCCCGAGATGTTCGATGCCGCGACCGCCCTGGCGTACGGGCTGGTCAACTGGACATTCCCTGCCGCCGATCTGGCTGCGGAGGCGCAGCGCCTGGTCCGGCGCCTGGCAAACGGTCCGACCCACGCCTATGCCGAAGCCAAGCAGCTCATGAACGCGAGCGTCGGCACCTCGATCGAAACGCAGATGGAGCAGGAACTGATGGCGTTCGCCCGCTGCGCGCGCACCGCCGACCTGCGCGAGGGTGTGGCCGCGTTTGTCGAGAAGCGAAAACCCGTGTTCCGCGGACGATGAGCGATTTCGTGAACGCCGCAGGCGACTCGATCGCGGTATCGACGCTCCCCGAGGGTCGGGAACCCACGTTGCGGGTGATGCCGATGCCATCGGATGTCAACGTGTCGGGCGACATCTTCGGCGGCTGGATCATGTCGCATGTCGACATCGCGGGCGCGATTCCGGCCGTGCGCGCGGCCCAGGGGCGGGTTGCGACCGTCGCCGTGAACTCGTTCGTGTTCAAGCAGCCGGTGCTGATCGGCGACCTGGTCAGCTTCTACGCCGCGGTGGCGCGGATCGGCCGCACGTCGATCACGGTCAATGTCGAGGTGTACGCCGAACGCGGCGTCCGGCGCGAGGTGGTCAAGGTCACCGAAGCAACGCTGACCTATGTCGCGGTCGGCGCAGACCGGAAGCCGCGGCCGGTGCTCGAGCACTCGAATTCAGTGCAGTGAATCGATGACGGCATCATCCGGGCGCGATAGCGGGCGCGTACCGGAAACCCAGTTCCTGGCGCCGAACGTCCCGCCCGACTTACCGAGGAGACCCGACGTGATCGATACACGCTTCCCGAAGGTACCGGTGGCAATGTTCGCCGGACTGCTTGCTGCACTGCCGGCGACCGCGCACGCCGCCGGTTTCTCGCTCATCGAGCAGAACGCAAGCGGCATGGGCACCGCCTTCGCCGGCGCCGCCGCCGTGGCCGAAGACGCCAGCACGGTCTGGTTCAACCCCGCCGGAATGGCGCGCCTCGAAGGCAACCAAATCGCCGTTGCCGGGCATGTGGTCGATATCCGGTCGAGTTTCACCGATCACGGTTCCGCCGCTCCGCTCGGCATCGCGACCCTCGGTGGCACTGGCGGAAACCCAGGCGGCACGGTCTTTCTGCCGAATCTCTATGCGGTCTTTGCCGTCACCGACCGGGTCAAGTTCGGCCTCGGCGTCAGCGCACCCTGGGGACTGGCGACCGAGTACGACGCCACCTGGCTCGGTCGGTTCCAGGCGATCAAGTCGGAGATCACTTCGATCAACATCAATCCGTCGCTGTCGTTCAAGGTCAGCGACAACGTCTCGCTCGGCTTCGGGATCAACTACACCTACGTCGACGTCGAACTCACGCGCAAGGCCGTGCTGGCCCCCAACGTGGCCGGCAACGCCAAGCTGACCGGCGACGACTATGCGCTCGGCTTCAACGCGGGTGTCCTGTTCCAGGTCACGCCGGAGACGCGGGTCGGCGTCGCCTACCGGTCGAGCCAGGATTTCGACATCCGCGGCGTCCAGGCCGTCACCACGCCGTCGGGCCTGCCGGTGCCGGGATTCAACTTCGCCATCAAGGCGGCGCTGACGCTGCCAGCAAGCGCGTCCCTGTCTGCCGTCCACGAACTGAACGACCGCTGGGCGTTGCTCGGGGACGTCAGTTTCATGCAATGGAGCGAGATCCAGCGTCTGCAAGTGAAGAACGCCGGCACCGGCACGACGAGTTCGACCCTGGACCTGAAGCTCGCCGACACCACCCGGATTTCGGTGGGAGCGACCTACCGGCTCAACGATGCCTGGAAACTGCGGGCCGGGCTGGCCTGGGATCCGTCGCCGGTCAAGGACAACACGCGAACCGCGAACCTCCCCGATTCCGATCGCACATGGATCGCCCTGGGCGCGCGTTGGCAGGTGTCCAAGGACGGCGCCGTCGACGTGGGCTACGCGCACCTGTTCTTCCAGGATGCGTCGATCAACCATTCGCTCGCGCCGGGCGCGGCTGCCACCGGCGTAATCCGCGGCAGCTACAAAACCTCGGTTGACGTCCTCAGTTTCCAGTACTCGCATTCGTTCTGATCCCTGGCGGGGCCACCGCCACCGTGCCCGATGCCCACCCCGGCGACCCTGATGCAGACGTTGCGCCCGCTGGTCGTGCGCCGCGCCGCCGTGCTGGGAGCAGGCGTCATGGGCGCGCAGATTGCGGCGCATCTGGTCAACGCCGGTATCGATACCGTTCTGTTCGATCTTGCGGCGCCCGGTGAAGATCCCGATGCTGCCGTCCGCAAGTCGATCGACGGGCTGCGCAAACTCGATCCCAGTCCGCTCGCGACCCCCGCTGTGGCGGACTCGATCGCGATCGCCAACTACGACCGGCATCTGCCGCTGCTGGCGGACTGTGATCTGGTGATCGAGGCGATCGCCGAGCGCATCGACTGGAAGCGCGATCTCTACCGGCGCATCGCCCCCCATCTGGGTGCCGACGCCATTCTCGCCAGCAATACCTCCGGTCTGTCCATCCAGGCGCTGGGGGACGCGCTGCCGACAGAACTGCGTGGCCGCTTCTGCGGCGTGCATTTCTTTAATCCGCCGCGCTACCTGCATCTGGTCGAACTGATCCCGACCGCCGAGAGCAGCCCGGCGATGCTCGACCGGCTCGAGACCTTCCTTGTAACCATGCTCGGCAAGGGCGTCGTGCGTGCCCGCGACACGCCGAACTTCATCGCCAACCGGGTCGGCGTGTTCTCCATCCTCGCCGCGTTCCACCACACCCGCGAACTCGGGCTCGGCTTCGACGAGGTCGACGCGATCACCGGCACGCTGCTCGGGCGGCCCAAGAGCGCCACCTATCGCACCGCCGATGTCGTCGGGCTCGACACGCTTGGGCACGTCATCGCGACCATGCACACGTCGCTTTCGGACGATCCGTGGTGGTGCCATTTCCAGGCGCCGGACTGGTTCCGCGCGCTGGTCGAACGCGGTGCGCTCGGGCAGAAGTCGGGCTTCGGCATCTACCGAAAACAGGGGCGCGACATTCTGGTGCTGGATCCGGCGACACTCGACTATCGCCCGGCTGCGCGGGAAGCCGACCCCGCAGTCGTGACGATCCTCGAGTTCGATGATCCGGCCGGGCGTCTCGAGCGGCTTCGGGCGGACCCGCGGCCGCAGGCGCAATTCCTCTGGCGCGTGACGCGCGACATGTTGCACTACTGCGCCGTCCAGCTCGAATCGATCGCCGACAACGCCCGCGATCTCGATCTTGCCGTGCGGTGGGGTTTCGGCTGGCAGCAGGGACCGTTCGAACTCTGGCAGGCCGCGGGCTGGCAGCGCGTCGCGCGCTGGATCGCCGAGGACATCGCCGCGGGCCGGACCATGGCGCCGGTGCCGCTGCCGGCATGGGCGCTGGATCCCGCTTTCGCGACCGCGCATGCCGCCGCCGGCTCGTGGAGTCCGGGGGCGCGCTCGATGCGGCCTCGTACCGCCTTGCCGGTGTACCGGCGCCAGGCCATGCCGGACCGGGTTCCCGGCGAAGACGCGGCTGCCGGCATTACCCTGTTCGAGACACCGGCGGTGCGTTGCTGGACGCTGCGCGACGATATCGCGATCGTGAGTTTCAAGAGCCGCATGCATGCCATCGGCGAGGACGTGCTCGACGGCCTGAACCAGGCGATCGAACTGGCCGAGCGCAGTTGCCGCGGTCTGGTGATCTGGCAGACGGAGCCGCCGTTCTCGGTCGGTGCCAATCTGTCGGGCCCGTCCGCGCCGCGTCCGCCTGGCGCGAAACGCTCGGCATTCGGCTCGATGGTGAAGCGGCTGCGGCGTGAGGCGGAAGCGGTGGTGCTAAAGGCCGCGCGCTCGCTCAACGTCGCCGATGTCCTGATGGCCGGCCGGCTGGAGCAGGTCGAGGCGATCGTCACCGCTTTCCAGGCGACCTCCCAGGCGCTGCGCTATTGCGCCGTGCCGACCGTGGCGGCGGTCGATGGGCTGGCACTGGGCGGTGGCTGCGAGTTCGTGATGCACTGTGACCGCGCCGTGGCCACGCTCGAGAGCTACATCGGACTGGTCGAAACCGGCGTCGGGCTCATACCCGCCGGCGGTGGCTGCAAGGAGCTCGCGATGCGCGCCGCCGCGAGCGTGCAGGGCGGGGATCTCTTCGGGGCCTTGCGCGGGCATTTCCAGAATGTCGCCACGGCGCAGGTCGGACGCAGTGGGCCCCAAGCGCGTGAGTTCGGGTTCCTGCGGGCATCGGATCCGATCGTGATGAACCGGTTCGAACTGCTCCACGTGGCGCTGGCCGAAGTGACCGCGCTGGCCGAGGCCGGGTACCGGCCGCCATTGCCGGCGCGGCGCATCGCGGTGGCGGGCCGCAGTGCGATCGCAACCTTCAAGGCGCACATCGTCAATCTGCGCCGCGGCGAATTCATCTCCGATCACGATGAGCTGGTTGCCGGCAAACTCGCCTACGTGATGTGTGGCGGCGATGTCGATGGCGGCAGCCTGGTCGACGAGGCTTGGTTGCTGCGATTGGAACGGGAGGCCTTCATGGAACTGGTCGCAACGGAGAAGACCCAGGCCCGGATCGAACACACGCTCAAGACCGGCAAACCACTCCGCAACTGACATGACACGCCAGGTACAGGATGCCTATGTCGTTGCCGCCGTGCGCACGCCGGTGGGCAAGGCGCCGCGCGGCATGTTCCGCGACACCAGGCCGGACGACCTGCTGGCGCACGTGCTGCGAGCGGTTGCTGCCAAGGTGCCGTCGCTGGATCTCGCGGCCGTCGAGGACGTGATCGTCGGGTGCGCCCAGCCAGAAGCGGAACAGGGCATGAACGTGGCGCGGATCGGACTGCTGCTGGCGGGGTTTCCCGACAGCGTTGCCGGCCTCACGGTCAACCGCTTCTGCGCTTCGGGCCTGCAGGCGGTGGCGCAGGCCGCCGATCGCATCCGGCTCGGCGCCGCCGATGTCATCGTGGCGGGTGGCACCGAAAGCATGAGCCGTGTGCCGCTCGGGGGAAACCACATCTCGTTCAACGAGGCCGTGTTCAGCGGCGACGCGGATGTCGGCATCGCTTTCGGCATGGGCCTCACGGCGGAGAATGTCGCAACCCGCTGGAAGGTGAGCCGCGAGGATCAAGACGCCTTCGCTGTCGAGAGCCACCGCAAGGCGCTCGCAGCGATCGCGGCCGGGGCGTTCCGGGCCGAGATTGCGCCCTTCGTCATTGCCGGTCGCGTGCCCGACCTGGCGGGTGACCGCATTGTCGCTGTCGACCGCATCGTCGACGCCGACGAAGGCCCGCGCGCCGGAACCACGCTCGAGGTGCTGGGGCGTTTGCGGCCGGTGTTCGCCAGCAATGGCAGCGTGACAGCCGGCAACAGCTCGCAGACCTCGGACGGGGCGGGTGCCGTCGTGCTGGCGAGCGAAGCGGCGATCCGTCGATTCGGACTCACTCCACTGGCCCGTTTCGTGGGCTACGCCGTCGCCGGTGTCGAGCCCGGGATCATGGGTATCGGTCCGGTCGCCGCCGTTCCCAGATTGCTGGAGCAGACCGGCGTTGCGCTCGACGACATCGCCTGGATCGAACTCAATGAAGCGTTTGCCGCGCAGTCGCTCGCGGTGATCCGCGATCTGGATCTGGATCCTTCCAGGATCAACCCGCTCGGCGGCGCCATCGCGCTCGGGCACCCGCTCGGCGCCACCGGCGCCATCCGGACGGCAACCATCGTGCACGGGCTGCGTCGGACCGGCCAGCGCTATGGCATGGTCACCATGTGCGTCGGCACGGGAATGGGCGCGGCGGGGTTGTTCGAGGCGGTGTAGCCGAGGCCGCCGAACATCGACACCGACGGCGCACGGATCCGGCCTGGACTGGTCGAATTGCTCGCGTTGGACAGTAGCCCGGGACTGGATCGTGACCCCATCCGACCGGTGTGAGACGCTACCCCCTTCTCATCGTGTTCGAGAGAGTGAAGACATGTGGCGACCGGCAGTGATGCTGATGATGTGGGCTCTCGCAGGGGTGGCGTTCGCCGCCGATGCGGCCACACCGGCCGGCGTATGGAAGACTATCGACGACAAGACCGGCCAGCCTCGTTCCCTGGTGCGGATCGTCCAGACCGCGTCGGGCTACGAGGGCCGGGTGACCAAGATCCTGCCGCTGCCGGACGAGGATTCGAAGAATCCCGATCACCTCTGCAAGGCGTGCACCGACGATCGCAAGGACAAGCCGATCGTCGGCATGGTCATCCTGCGCGGCCTCAGGCCGGATGGCGATGTGTTCGCCGGCGGGGAGATCCTCGATCCGAACAACGGCAAGACCTACCGCTGCAAGATGACGGTGAAGGACGGCGGCAGGCGCCTCGACGTGCGCGGCTTCATCGGCATCTCGCTGATCGGCCGCACCCAGACCTGGGTTCGCGACGAATAGGCGGGCATCGAACGTCCGGATGCGTCCGGCCACAGGCTCCCCGATCCGGGGGCCTCGAGCCCCCGAAACTTCGCGGGTTCCGCGTTCAGCGGTGGCCGCCCGACCAGCCGGGTTCGTGACGGTCGAGGAGTCGCTTCAAGGCCTGGAAGTGCAGGTCGGACTGCTGTCGCTGGCTCTCGATCTGGCTGGCGGCGTGCTCGACCAGATGGATCGGCGCGCGCTTCAACCGGCCGCCCGTTCCCTGCGCGAGGACCTGCACCATGCAGCAACGCTCCAGGTAGTAGAGGTCGTCGAATGCATGCGCGACCGAATCGCCGCAGACGATGACACCGTGGTGCGCGAGGAACACGACATCGCGGTCGCCGAGCGCGTTGCAGATGCGGTCGCCTTCCTGGGTATCCAATGCCACGCCGCCGTATTCGCCGTCGTAGCCGATCCGGTTCCAGAAGCGCATCGCATTCTGGTTGGCGGCGCAGTCGAGTTCGCCGTTCTCGAGCAGGCACAGCGCGGTCGCATGCGGCATGTGGGTGTGCAGC